>JAOZUV010000097.1:0-6734 GCA_029938505.1 Bacteroidales bacterium
TCAAAAAAATGGTCAACTGGATAAATCAGAGGAGTTTTTTGAAAAATCTTATCGGTATCATTTGAATATAAATAATCTTCGTTATGCTTCTTTTTGCTTGACTGGAATGGCTGAAAATCATTATTTAAAAAAAGAATTTCATCAAGCGTATGACCATTACTTACAAGCCATTAAATTGAACGATGATCGCGATTATCTTTATGGTCAAATTGATAATTACATTGGCCTTGCATTTGTGTTTGCTCAAAAAGATAAAAAAAAGGAGGGTGAAGTTGTATTAAATAAAGCACTCGAAATTTCCAGATTGATCTATAAACCTTCCGATATTTTAAAAATTTATAAAGCATATGGTACTTTCTATCGAATTTTGAAAGACTATGAAAAAGCTACTAATAGTCTGGAACTTTTTTTAGAATTATCAGATTCTATTTTATCTACTCAACAATTTGATTTTTTAAATGAAGTACAAACAAACTTTTTAATAAATCAAAGTTTATCGGAAACTCAACAACAACTTAAATATAAGAAGACAGAAGAAAAATATTTATTTCTTATTATCTTATTGATGTCGATTCTTGTTGTTGTGTTTTTTTGGCTTATACGTTCACAACGAAAGATGAACTGGGAGTTAAAGCAAATTAATAAATCAAAGGATAAATTATTTTCAGTTATCTCACACGATCTTAAAACACCTTTTAATTCCTTACTTGGGTTTACGGCTATTCTAAATCAGAATTTAGAAAATGGGGACTATAAAAATGCAAAGAAATATGCCAGTATTGTTAATCATTCAGCAGAAGAAAATTTTAAATTATTAACTAATTTATTGAACTGGTCGCGTTCACAAACTGGTCGTATAAAATTTAATCCCCAAGCTATTTCTATAGATATGCTTTTTAAGGAATTAAATGATTTATATGAGGATCATGCTAAAAATTATGGAATTCAATTAGATTTTAGTTCTTCAGTAAAAGAAAAAGTTATTGCTGATTCTGATATTCTTAAAATTATTCTTAGTAATCTAATCTCAAATGCTCTGAAATATACAAAAAAACAGGGCTTGATTCAGATAAGGGTCTGGGATACGACTTCTGATATATTCCTTAGTGTTACAGACAATGGACTTGGGATGACAAAAGAAATGCTAAATAGTCTATTCGATAATTCTGAATCACAAACGACTCCAGGACTTAGAAACGAAAAGGGTAGTGGACTAGGGCTTATCTTATGTTCTGAACTGATTCAAATTCATAAAGGACATATATCTGCTAAAAGTGAACTAGGCAAAGGAAGTGTATTTGAAATTGAATTCCCTAAAACCTAATTTTTTTGTGATTAAAATTTGAATAGTTCATTTTGCAAATTTACCCCCCGCTTAAATATTAAAAATATTTCTTATTCAAATTTGTTAATTGGATAGCTGAGTCTGTTATTTGTTGATTGAGTGTAGTCAATTGTTAATTTTTATTCATTGATCGAATTAATAATTTTTAGATTGCAGCTGATTTTGGCTAAACATAATTATATAATTGAAATAATGATAAATATCTAGTCTCTGATATCATTCGTATAACTTAATATTTTTTTGGTCGAAATTTTGTTTAGAATATTTGTTGCTAATGGATAAGAAACTATTTTTGCAGGCATTATAAAATGGAGCATATTAGTTTAACAGATTTTTAACAAGGCCAATATTGAATAATAGATTTAGAATTCTCAATTTTGAAAAAAAATAACCAATGATAAAAAAAACATTTTTACTGTTTGTTATAGCAGTTATCAATTTTAGCGCAATTTCGCAAGAAAAGGCAGATATTCAAGGAAAAATCACTGATATTAATCAGAATCCAATAGCTGGTGTCCATATTTATATAGATGAAATTCAAAAGGGAACAACCTCCAATAGTTTGGGCGATTATTATTTAAGTGATCTGAAAATAGGAAATATATCCATAGAAATTTCTTATACCGGATATGAATCACAAAATATTAATTTTCGCTTGCATGAAGGAATGGATAGCTTGAATGTCGTTCTTCAAAGCACTTCATATACTTTGCAAGGGGTTGTGGTAACAGCGCAAAAACGCGAACAAGATATATTGGATGTGCCTGTAAGTATGAGTGCAATCACTAATAAAACTATTGAGGATTTATCGATACAGGATTTAGATAATTTTGCTGATCTAGTTCCCGGATTAAATGTTCGAATACAAAGTAATCAACGTCCAAGTTTTGTTATTCGTGGACTCAGTAGTGATGAGGTAAGCGCAAATGCCCAGCCTCGTGTTTCTTTGTTTTTGAATAATACACCAATTACACGTGCCAGTGGCGGAGTTCTTGAATTATATGACATGGAGCGTATTGAAGTATTAAAGGGTCCTCAAGGAACTTTATTTGGAAGAGGTGCTCAAATTGGAGCTGTTCATTTTTTAACTAAAATGCCTACAAATAAATTTGAGGGTTTTGTTTCTTATGGATTAGGAAGCTATCAGAAAAAAGATTTTAAAGCAGCTTTTAATATTCCTGTCATTAAAAATAAACTAAATACTCGTTTAGCTCTTGTTCGTAATACGCAAGATGGATATGTAGAAAATACCTTTGGTGGATTGTTAAATGGAAAAGAAACTAAAGGACTTAGGTTTTCAGCGAGGTATTTACCTTCAAAAAAGACAAAAATTGATTTTGTTTTTAACTATCAGGAAGATCGTGCACCAGGTGTTGCTTTTGTAAGTTGGTTATTTCCAAATACCAATGGTATTGCCAATCCTTTTGCATATGAAGCTTCTCTTGATCAGGGTGCAAATCTTGGTGCTGAAAAGGATTTGTTTAGTTATATTTTTAATTTCAAACATTATTTTAATAACAATTTATATTTAACGGCCATTACTTCATATCAAAGCAATGAGTCTTACGAACGTTGGGACGGTGATGGTTCAGCTGCTGATGCTCTTGATATGGCTGAAACTATTGATGCTTCACAATTTTCTCAAGAAATTCGATTAAATTATTCTATCGGTGAGGAAATTACAGGTTTTTCGGGAATAAATTACTTACGCGAAAACGTAGATCAATCCTATAGATTTTCAACCAATGAACAACATATGGCATATTTATTTTTAGGGATGCCTCAATACATGATAGGTGCTAATGGAGAGCCAATCGATATGCCTGCATTACCTCTTGATCCGATGCTTGGACCTCTGGGGGGAATGCCATTGCCTACTGATCGTGAAGAAGAAAATGTAAATACGGCCAAAAACAGTGCAATTGAATTTTTTACAGATGCAACTTTTGAACTTACAGAAAAATTGAATTTAACCGCAGGATTCAGAATAGTTTTTGATCATTCAGTTGTAAGTAATCAGGCTGAATTTGTATCTGGTTCTCCATCCGTTCTTGGGATGCTGATTGGAAATTCTCCTAATCTGTTTTTTAAACCATCAGATTATCAGGAAACAACTTCTAATTTTAGTGGATTTACCGGAAGATTGGGACTTAGCTATAAACTAAATTCAAGTTCAAACATATTTTTGACTTATGCAAAAGGTAGGAGACCAAATGTAATCCAATATCTGGCAGATGGTAGTTCCGAGATTTTGGATGATGAAACAGTCCATAGTTTTGATTTAGGGTTTAAAACAAAAATCAATAATAAATTATTTTTTGATATTGTGAGCTTTTATCATAATTATAATAATTTCCAAACCAATGCTTGGGTTGCTGATCCGGATAGTGGTGAATTTGCTTATCTTATTAAAAATGGCGGAAAGGCCACCACTTATGGACTTGAAACTTCAATTCAGTATAATGTATTTAAGAATTTAAAACTATCTGCAAATTATGCTTTCACTCATGCTCGTTATAATAAAGAAGATAAGGATGGAGCTGCTCAAGAATATGCCGACAATCAATTTAAATTAACTCCTAAACATAGTCTTAATTTTAATATTGACTTTCAAACTCAGTTGACTGATAATTTGAAATTATTTGTTAGACCATCAGTATCTTATAGATCTCATATCTATTTTGAAGATGCTAATACAACTGGAATAGAACAAAATGCTTATGTCATAGTTAATGTAACTGCAGGTGTATATCTTAAGAATCCTTCACTCACAATGTCTTTATATTCCCATAATTTATTAAATCAGAACTATTTAGTAAGTGCAGGAAATATGGGTAGTATGTTTGGTATTCCTACATATATTGTTTCTATACCACGTACATTTGGGTTTAATATTAAATGGGATTTTTAGTGAAGTATTGATTCTATTTGAAAGTCATTTATAATAGTGGGCAGGTATAGGATCTATTCTTATACCTGCTTTTTTTTGAACCCACTATTTTTCACAATAGCTAAAAATAAATTTATATTTGTTTTAAATCAAGTGTTTGACTACTTAATTAGCTCTGTTAAAATTGTGTTAAAAAGCCTGTAAAACATACATTTAATTCATATTTTTAAATCATTAAAATATAATAAGTACAGTTAAAAATATAGACTATGAAAAAAATACCATTAGTATTACTAAGCCTACTTATTTGTACTCAATTATTTTCACAAGATTTTGTACAGTGGAGAGGATTAGATCGTGATGGCAAATATCCGGATACTGAATTATTAAAGATATGGCCTACTGAAGGACCTGAACTTTTATGGCATTTTGATGAATTGGGTGATGGTCATGCTAGTGCTGCTGTCACAAAAAACAAAATATTTACGGCTGGAACCATAAATGATATCGGTTATGTTTTCGCATTTAATATGAGTGGAGAATTGCAATGGAAAGTGGAATATGGTCCGGAGTGGACAGTAAGTTGGCCAGGAGTTAGATCTACACCGCTGATAGTTGATGGGAAATTATATCTTTTGAGTGGTTATGGCAAATTGATTTGTATGAATACAGATGATGGAAGTTTAATTTGGGAAATTGATTTCATGAAAGAATATGGAGGATTGAATATCAAATGGGGGTATTGCGAAAATTTATTGGTGGATGATAATCAATTGTTTGTTACTGTTGGAGGCCCTGATGCTAATATAGTATCTGTAAATAAAAATGATGGGAAATTAATTTGGAAAAGTAAAGCTAAAGGCGAAAAAAGTGCTTATGGATCTCCTGCTTTAATTACTTATAACGGACGTAAATTATTGATAACGCATACTGAATTTTCAGTACTTGGTCTTGATGCAATAAGTGGTGAAATGCTTTGGTCTTACGAGAAAAAAAATCGTTGGGCAGTTCATCCTAATACGCCTATCTACCACGAAGGGCAACTATATTGTGTCAGTGGTTATGGTACTGGTGGTATTATGTTAAAGCTTTCTGAGGATGGAACTGAAGTAACTGAAGTCTGGAAAAATATTTCTCTTGATAATCAAATGGGGGGCGTAATATTATTGAATGGTAAATTATATGGTGGAGGACATGCCAGTAGAAAATGGTTTTGCCTTGACTGGAATACCGGAGAAGAATTATTTGTTACCAAAGAATTAAGAAGAGGTAATACTATTTATGCAGATGGAGTATTGTATTTTTATGATGAACGTGGTTTCGTAAACTTGATTCAACCAGATGGAGCAAATACTAAAGTTATCAGTAAATTTAAAGTACCCTATGGATCTGCTCAACATTGGGCACATTTGGTCATTAATAACAAAAAATTATATGTACGTCATGGAAATTCATTAATGGTTTATTCCATTGCTGAATAAAAATTTATGTATACAAATCATGGGTGTTGAAAGATGTTTTGATCTTATTTATCCAAAACTTACTAAGTCATTGGTTTATCTGATAAAAACATCCTTTTTTTGTACTAAATACGCTTAATCTAAAAAAACTATTATGAAAAAAAATACCTTGCTTGCTATTGTCCTAGTTTTTATCTCATTGAATTCTTATTCTCAGGTTATTGACGAATTTAGAAGCTTAGATAGAACAGGTGTTTTTAACGAAACAAATCTCCTAAAAGAATGGCCGCTTGATGGACCCGAAATGCTTTGGTCTTTGGAAAATATTCCTGTTGGGCATTCTTCTATATCTTCCGCCTATAATACCTTATATCTTACAGGACCATTGGTGTTGATGATTTAAGTTTTATCCGGTCATCACAGATAGAATTTACTTTTACACAAGTTGAAGAAACCACATCAGTTACCATGCCAAATATGTTGGAAGCAGATATGGCAGCCGTAGATATTTGGGCGCTGAACAACAACATGAGTTACACTTTGCTTTATGATTATAGTGATATATATGCTGAGGATAGTGTCATGGCACAATCATTTATGCCAGGTGATGATATTACTACTGATACGTCAGTAACCTTTACCATATCTTATGGCTCAGGAAATGAAATGATAGAATTTCCTAGTTTCATTGGTCAACAGTTAAATACAGCTGACACATGGTTAAAAAACAATGAAATGACTTATGTCTACACAACTAGATTTACGGATTTATATGTGGAAAATACCATTATGGAACAGAGTATTCAGATGAATACAGAAGTCCCTATTAATACGGTAGCGGAGCTTGTTGTATCTGCAGGAGAAGGTCTGATAGTTCCAGATTATTCTAAGACAACAATAGACAACTACTTGAATAAGAATGATGGTTATGATGGTATTATTATTGTAGAGAGCAATTACAACAATACTATTTTAAAAGGTGAGTTGATTTCACAATCTTTGAACACTGGCACATGGGCAGAACCAGAAGACTTGTTGG
>JAOZUV010000097.1:6744-7297 GCA_029938505.1 Bacteroidales bacterium
TCTTTAGGAAGAACAGTAGAGTTAAACGATTACAGAGGTATGAGCAGTACACTGCTACAGAATTACGTGGAAGAACAGAATAGTTTTGGTGCTAATTTAACACTAGATATTGTTGAAGACAGCAGTCTTGATGGTGCTTATGGTGAAATATTTTACCAATCCATCTATGATACTTATGTAGATTTAGACCAGAGTATATCCATAACAATTGCCACAGGTACAACCATGGCTGACTTTGGTTCTATGACAAGAACAGAAGCAGAAGCTGTGGCAAGCAGTAGTAGTTACACAGTGGTATTTGAAGAACGATATGATGCAAATATTGGTCTTGGAGGCTTCATTAGTCAATCTGTGATTGCTGGTACAGAAGTTCATGGTGCCACATATGTGATTATTGCATATTCTTTAGGTAGAGAAGTTATTGTACCTGATTATAGGGACCAACCATTGGTGTTGTTAGAAGCATGGGTAAAAGAGCAAAACAGTTTAGGGGCTAATATTGAACTAAGAATCCAGAACAACTATGATGAAGAAACACCATATGGTCAGATTT
>JAOZUV010000098.1 GCA_029938505.1 Bacteroidales bacterium
TAAATAATAAGCTAAAAACAAAATAAGCTGTAAAGCTCAATATCATCCAAAAAATGGATGTTGCTATAAGGTGTACAGAGTATTTTTCAAGAGAAGAAGCTGGAATTAAAATCTGTATGGTCGATTTTTCAGCAGTATTCATGTCCTGAAATTATCTTCCTGCAAGCAAAATACTTCCAATAACCATCATGATTGGCAAAGAAATATAATGAAAGATCGTAGTGAACGCGAAAAATTCAGCTTCATCGCGATTAGCATAAGCAATAAAAAATCCAATAATTAGAAGTAATGCGAAATATCCCATTACACTTAAAAATAATATCTTTTTGTGTAGGCTAAACTTTAGCTTGGCCAAAAGTATTATTCGTTTAAAATCATATACCTGGTTCATAGCTTAGTTTTTTAAATGTTTAACAATATCTTCTTGATTACTTAAAACTGCATTGAACAGTAACTCAAAATCTACATTTGATTCTAGATTATCCGTTTTTTCTGTCAATAAGTAATTTCCTCCAAAAATAGCTTCGCTATAAAGTACATTTACTCCAGAAGGAGCTTTGTCTGTTACCTTCATGAAATCTAATTTCGAAGAAATATTTTCGATGCTTTCCTGGAAGATGATTTTACCCGATTCGATAATCACCAATGGATCGATCAAATTTTCAAGATCTCTTACCTGATGGGTCGAAATGATAAATGTTCTTTCTTCGTTGGCTGTAGAAGCAATGATTTTCCGAAACTTACTCTTCGAAGGAATATCCAAACCATTGGTTGGCTCATCCATAAATACCAATGAGCAGTTTGTGGCGATCGAGAATGAAATAATAAATTTCTTTTTTTGCCCATGCGAAAGTGTGCTTAATTTTTTTCCCTTAGTTACCTCAAATTCTGAAATCAAATCTTTGAATTGTTTGTGATCAAATTTGGGATAAAAAGGAGAAATTTTTTCTACATAGGTTTCGATGGTGAAATCTGGCAAATAAAATTCTTCAGGGATTAAATAGATATCCTGAAGAGCTGAAGGAAGTCTTTTTGAAACATCTGTACCTTCAATTTCAATTTCACCTTTTTGTGAGTAAAGCAATCCACACATGATTTTTAATAAGGTGGTCTTACCTGCTCCATTTTTACCTAAGAGGCCGTATATGTTGCCCTTAGTGATATCCAGCTCGAGTTTATCGAATAATAAACCACTTTTAGGGTATCCAAATTCTAGGTTTTTAATTGTTAACATATGATTTATATTAGTGTATTACTATATTAGTACACTGCAAATGTAAGATGTTGATTTAAAAAATCCAAATTTTTTATTGTTTTTTTTATTCTAGGCTTTAAATTGTGTTTAATTTTTATTTGAAACGTATTGTATATCAGGTATTTTATTAGCCTAAGTTGGATAGTATTTTTCATAAAAAAATGAATGTATGGTATTTTTTATATATGGATATCGTAAAAAGAAATACTCATATCTTTTTTTTTCATAACTTTCCCTCATGATTCGTGCGAGTAAAACTTCCCCTTGATAATAAGAGTTTGATTTTAGTGCTCTTAATTATAAAAAATTTAAATTAAATATTTCAAATTTGATTAACCAAATACAATAACTAAAAACCGTATATAATGAAAACATTCAAACTATTTATGGCAATTACGATTCTTTTTATTGCTACATTTTCAATTGCTCAAGAAAATCAAAAAGCGATTTCCATTGCAAACAAAATGGACTACTCTTATTTTTTTAAGCACCTAAGCTATTTTGCGAGTGATGAATTAGAAGGAAGAGACGTTTCCTCAAAAGGATATCAAAAAGCCGCAGATTATACTGCCGAAGAGTTTAAAAATATTGGATTATTACCCATTGGAGATAATCAAACGTATTTCCAGAAGGTTCCTTTTGTGAAAGCAGCTATTGTTACTTCTTCGTTTCAATTATCGGTTCAACATAAAAAAAGAATGGCTGAAGGATTATATGGTGAAAATATCACAGTCATGCTAACAAAAGATGCTGAGGAAATCAATGAAGATCTTGAGCTCGTTTTTGTTGGTTATGGGAATGTATTTCCTGATCTAAATATAGATGATTATAAAAGTCTTGATGTTAAAGGGAAAGTGGTTATTGTTGCTGCAGGAGCTCCTGATGGTGTAAAAGATCCTCGTTTACAAGATCCTCGTTTGAAAGCTTCTACAGCAGGAGATAGAGGAGCAAAAGGTATTCTTATTTTTACTCCTGGACAAGATGCAATGCAAGACAAAATGTTTGGATTTTTCCACAGTTTTATGGGGCGATCACGTTTATCACTCGATGATGGTTCGGCAGTTAAACCAATGATTAATATGGATTTTGTTGCCTATGCCAAGAAGAGTTTTATAAATGAAATTTTAGCCGTAAATAAAATTAAAACAGAAAAAACGCATAAAGCCATGACTGCAGGTAAGTTTGTTAGTAAAAAGCTTAAATCTAATTTAAAATTTTCTTATAAGACAATCTTTGCTAAAAGTGACTGTAATAATGTTGTTGCATTATTAGCAGGAACTGATCCAAAATTAAAAGATGAATGCATTGTGGTAAGTGCACATTTGGATCATCTTGGTGTTGGAAGACCAATGTATGGCGATAGTATTTATAATGGGATGTGGGATAATGCAACAGGGTCATCCTCAGTAATCAGTATAGCTAATGAAATAAAAGCCGCTAATTTAAAAACTAAAAGATCGTTAATATTTATTTGTTATACGGCAGAAGAAAAAGGTTTGTTAGGCTCGAAATATTTTACGAATTCATCGATTTTTAAGAATAAAAAAGTGGTTGCAAATATTAATATTGATATGTTGGGTGGTTTGTATGAAACCACTGATATATTACCTGAAGGTTACTCACATTCGAATATAAGTGAGGCGGTTGATTTTGCTGCAGAGGCTTTAAATTTAACAATTACTGATCCAACAGCATCTGAAAAAAAATATATCGAACGGAGTGATCAAATTTCTTTAATTAAAAAAGGGGTCCCAGCTATTAATGTAGGAGGTGGTATAAAAAGTGTTGATCCGGATATTAATGCAGAGAAAAAAACGGATACTTGGATGAAGAATACCTATCACTCTCCTTTTGATGATTTAAACCAAAAATATTCGGATAAAGCATTCCACACATACTTGAAACTATATTTCTTGATCACCTATTATATTGCTAACGAAATAGATGAAGTGAAATGGAATAAAGATGAATGGGTATATAAAAAATATCTTGGAGAGAAAAAACCAGAAGGACAAATGAAACCTTAGTAAATTCAAGGCTTCACTAAGTATTTTAAGGAAGAACTGAACTGTTCGTTAAGCATAGTCTAAACGAGCAGTTTCTTTTTTAATCATCCGAAAAGTACTTCAGCAAGCTTCGGTATTTTGAGAATACTTTTGCGCGAGAAACAAAACCAAGATACACTCCATCTTTAATTACGGCAATATTGAATTTACCAGAATCTTGAAATTTTTTAGCTACCACTTCCATCGATTCATCAGGATCGATGATGACTTCGGGTGTAACCATCAAGCTACGAATAAGCGTTTTGTAAAGGTCGGGTTTAAACATAATATGACGAATGTCGTCCAAACGAATAATGCCCAAAAAATTATTTTCTTTATCAATAACCGGGAATAAATTCCGTTGCGACTCTGAAATATGCTTGGTTAAATCACCTAGGGTTTCATCGGGTCCAATGCTCCTGAAATTGCGTTCAATCAGCTTAGTCACCTTCATCATCGAAAGTACAGCACGATCTTTATGGTGGGTAAAAAGCTCCCCACGTTTAGCCAGCTGGTAGGTATAAACCGAATTTGGAATAAATATTTTTACCGTTGCATACGAAATGGTAGCTGTAATCATAAGGGGTACAAATAATTCATATCCACCCGTAATTTCAGCGATAAGGAATATCGCTGTTAGTGGACCATGAAGCACACCCGCAATTAATCCGCCCATTCCCACCAAGGCAAAATTGCTATCCATCAATTGTCCGAGCTCAAAATAATTAATCACTTTGGCATAAAACAAACCGGTAAAAGCTCCCATAAAAAGGGTAGGAGCGAAAATCCCTCCAATACCTCCCGCACCAAAAGTAACAGCCGTAGCAACAGCTTTTGTTAAAATAATGAGAATAAACAAAAGAAAAATAATCCAGATATTATCTTTAAAGGCATAAAAAATACTATTATTATATAGCGAGCTAATATCTCCTTCCAAAGCCGAGTTCACCGCACCATAGCCCTCACCATATAAAGCAGGAAAGAAAAAAATGAGCACTCCTAAAGACAATCCACCTATGAGTAATCGCTTTTGCCATGAATTAATTTTTGAAAAAAAAGACTCGATAAAGATATAGGTCTTGGTGAAATAAGCAGATACCAAACCAGCTATAACACCTAGAATAATATAAAAATGTATGTCCGTCAATTTAAAACCTTCAACAACTTCGTAAGGGTATAAAGCCCCTTGCCCCAAGAAAAAATAAGAGGTTAGAACAGCCGTTGAGGATGATATTAATAAGAGTACAGCCGAAGCCATGGTAAGGTCAATCATGATGACCTCGGTGGCAAATACAATAGCTGCAATGGGCGATTTAAAAATGGCAGCCATGGCTCCTGCACAGGCCACACCTAGCAACAACATGATTTGTTTATAATTGAGGTGAAACAATCGACCCAAATTTGATCCGATAGCTGCACCTGTGGAGACTGTAGGACCCTCTAAACCAACAGAACCCCCAAAACCAACGGTAAAGGTACTGGTGATGATGGAAGAAAAAATATTATGCTGTTTTATTTTCCCATTGGTTTTTGAAATAGCAAAAAGAACACTGGGAATTCCGTGCCCAACATGTTGACGGATGATTAATTTAATGAATAAAAGGGCAATAAGTATCCCGATCATGGGATAAGTTAGGTATAAGTAGTGACTGTAATCCTCAGTGAAATTTCCGGTAAGTAAACTTTGAATAACGTGAACAGATTTCTTGATGATTACTGCAGAAAGTCCGGCAAAAATCCCTATAACAGCACTGACAACCATTAAAAATTGCCTGTCGTTTACATGGCGAAGACGCCATACTAGGAACCGTTTCAGTACTTTATACTTTTTCATATGCGCTCTCGGAATCGGGTGCAAAATAAGATAAAAATATGCTCTCAAACAATAAATTTACCCACAATATTTTTATCTTAGCTAATATAATTAATTAGATAAGAGATGAAAAGAATAATATCCTATAATGTGAACGGAATAAGAGCTGCAGTGAAAAAAGGTTTTATGGAATGGTTAATAGCAACCGATCCCGATATCGTTTGTATTCAAGAAACCAAGGCGCAAGCAGATCAAATTCCGGTCATGGAATTTAAAGCAGCAGGCTATTTTACCTATACTTATTCGGCCGTTAAAAAAGGTTATAGCGGCGTAGCCATACTAAGCAAGGAAGAACCAAAACATGTGGAATACGGCATGGGCATTGAAAAATATGATTTCGAAGGCCGTTTTATTCGGGCCGATTATGAGGACTATTCGGTGGTGAGTGTGTATCACCCATCAGGTTCGAGTGGCGATTTACGCCAAGCATTTAAAATGCAATGGCTTGAAGATTATCAGAATTACATCAATAAATTAAAAAAAGATTTCCCCCATTTATTATTGGCGGGAGATTATAATATTTGTCATAAACCCATCGATATTCACGATCCCATCCGCAATGCTAAAAGTTCGGGTTTCCTACCTGAAGAAAGGGAGTGGATAGATGGTTTCCAAAAAAGCGGATTTATCGACAGCTTCCGACAATTTAATCAGGAGCCTCACAATTATTCGTGGTGGAGCTATCGAGCCAATGCCCGTGCTAATAATAAGGGCTGGCGTATTGATTATATCATGGCAAGTGAAAATTTAAAAGATAAATTGATGCGGGCTCTAATTTTACCCGAAGCCAAACAATCGGATCATTGCCCGATTACCTTGGAGATTGATTTTTAATATTACAAATCTGTTTCTTCCTTAAAGATAGATGTTCCGTCATGCTGAATTTATTTCAGCATCTCAAGCTATAAATGCTAGCGCGGACTTTTCGTCCGTGCTATTTTTGTTGTTTTTATTATGAGAAACGGATAGCATACCCTAACCACTTTTTTTAAAAAAGATTGTTACTATTCTCTGATTTCTTCATTATTTCTTTTGTTTAATAAATTATTCAAGTCAAAGAAAACAGATTATTGATTGTAGACTTATTAACTTTAATAATATGCTGTTAATCTGAAAAGAGTCTATTTCTATAGGGTTTGCTGATGTTTAGATAAAATAACTTGTTATTTCGAAGCTTGTATATAATAAACTTTGAAAAAGCAAGTTAAATGAAAATATTGTATATATTTGTATTATGAAAATACGTTCACATTGTCCGTTTAATTTTGCATTAGACCATTTTGGAGATAAATGGTCTTTGTTAATTATACGAGATTTAATGTTTAATAATAAGCGACATTACAATGAGTTCTTTAATTCTGAAGAGGGGGTTTCAACAAGTGTATTAGGAGATAGATTAAAAATGTTAGAATCATTAAAATTCATCTCAAAAAGTTCTGATAGTGTAAAAAAATCTCGTATAAAATACAGCCTGACTAAAAAAGGAATTAGTTTGCTTCCTCTAATGATTGAAATGGTAGTTTGGAGTGATCTAATTGATAATGATACGGAGGCTGGGAGTGATTTTGTTATTCATGCAACTAAAGACAGAGATAATCTAATTTCAATACTTCAAGAAAAATTAGAGAAAGAGCATTTGAAGATTTAGTCGGTTTTCTATTCAAGTTATTGAATTCAGGCTGACGGCAGATAATCATTGCTAGCGTGGATGTTTCGTCTGTGCCAGCCGAGTTTTGTATAATTAGTGTCAGATTACTGTCTCATAACTGTCACAACTATTTCATATTGATTTTAAACTCAATACTTATCTTTGCTCAATAAATAATAGTAAAAAGCTAAAGAATAATGAATTATAATAAAATTAATTTAAGAGATATTAAAGAAATGAGACTGGAACGTCATTGGTCACAAGATCAACTTTCTGAAATGAGTGGATTAAGCATACGAACTATTCAACGGATTGAAAATGGAGAAAATGCAGGTTTAGAATCATTGAAATCTTTGGCAGCTGTTTTTGAAA
>JAOZUV010000099.1 GCA_029938505.1 Bacteroidales bacterium
GGAAATCTCAGTATTGAACAAATTGTTCTTCTTTTTAATCACCTGCCTGTAGATATCACTTTCGTGGATGAAAACAATAAAGTAAAGTATTTTTCCACACCTAAAAAAAGGATTTTTCCACGTACAAACGCTATCATCGGACGTGATGTTCATAATTGCCATCCTCCTAAAAGTGTGCATATTGTTGAAAAGATTGTAGAAGCATTCAAAAACGGAACAAAAGACAAAGCCAGTTTCTGGATAAATATGAAAGCCGAAACTATTTTGATACAGTATTTTGCCCTGCGTGATGAATCAGGAAGTTATAAGGGAGTTATTGAAGTGTCGCAAGAAATTTCAGAAATTAAAAACCTTGAAGGCGAACAAAGATTATTGGATTGGAAAGAGTGAAAAAATATGAGTTATGAATTATAAATGATGCAGTTGAAGAATTCATAATTCACCACTTATAACTCTCTTTTGCATTATTGTGCCTTAATTGAACAGCCAATCGCTTTAGTCACTGAAATCAATACTTCCTTATCTTCTAATAAGGCATTTAGGGCATCTTCCAAGTAATGCTCTTTTACATCTTTTGCTTCGGCATAATTATCATCAATAGCACCAATATATTTAACAATCAAATTACCATTTTCTTTATCCAACACAAACACATGAGGCGTACGACTTGCCCCATATTGAGGATATATTTTTTGACCCATATCAAACAAATAGGGGAATTCAAATCTCTTCTCACTGGCTCTAAGTTTCATTAATTCATAAGAATCCTGTGGTTGAACAGCGGGGTCATTGGGGTTAATAGCAATCACTGGATAGCCTAATTTTTTATAGGTTTTATCTAAGCTTATGATTCTATTTTCATAAGCTTTTGAATAAGGACAATGGTTACAAGTAAAAATAACTACAAAACCTTTGGCATCCGGAAAATCTGATAAAGAAACATAGCTTCCATCAACATTCAATAATTTAAAATCTGTGGCTTTTTCACCAATTTTATAATCCTCAGCAAAAAGAGAGAGTCCAATAAACAGACTTAATACAATTAGAATTATTTTTTTCATGTTTATAGATTCGATTCAACAATTTGTTTGAGTTCGTCATAACTATAACTTCCTTCATGGAAATTGCGATAATCTTTTTTATAAATAAGCGTGGCTGGAATAGAACCTGTCCAATCAGGCGACACTTCATTAATCCAGGAATTTGCATTGGGATCAAATAATAGAATCACCTCGGCAGTCATCTTTTGTGTCTCAATAAATGGAATTACTTTTGTATCCAATTGATTAGGAAAATCGAGACTTACCATGATCATTTTCACTTTTCTACTTTTATATTCAGCATTGATCTTTTCAAAATCAGGGATTTCTTTTACACAAGGATTACACCAACTGGCCCAAAAGTTTACAATATAAAGGGTGTCGTTATTTTCGTGCAAGCGAGGACTTAATTGCTCAAAATTAACAGTTGCAATAGCTGTCTTTTTTTCTTTTGTTTCGACACAAGAGGCGAAAACAATCACAGCCAGTAAAATCATTGTAAATAGTCTCATTCAATAAAAAATTAGATGACAAATATAGCTTTCCGATAATGAATGTCCATTCGGATTTCCTCTTTTAACGATTAATTAACAATCAAATTTAATTAACTTTATTAAAAAAGGAATCCAATTTTAAGGCTTCTTATGAATTAAGATCTACCGAATAAAAACCCCAATCATATATATATGATCGCATGGTACTACCAAAAAAATCGCTGGAACCAATGAGTCAATTTCAAAAATCAGGGTTGATGAAATCAAAAAGTTTGCAAAAACCTTTAGTTAAGCCCGATAACCTTACATTCAGTTCTGCGATTTAATGCACGACCATCAACAGTTTCATTAGAAGAAATAGTATTGCTTTCCCCATAACCTTTATACGATAATCGCTCAGGCTTTATTCCATTTTTTAGTAGATAATCGTAAACAGCTTTTGCCCTGTTTTCGGAAAGTGTCTGGTTGTATTCTGGAGAACCCACATTATCGGTATGACCACCAATTTCAATGCTTAAGTTTGAGTTATTCTCCAAAAAGTTGATAAGAATCCTCAACTCAACATCTGATTGAGAGAGCAATTCAAATTTATCAGTGTCAAACAAAATATTATTTAAAGTCACTTTTGCATTTAAGCGAATGGGCTGAAGTGCAATTCGCAAAGTATCCATCCCATTTGTAAAATCATTCACATTAAATTGTCCGGAATAAAACAAATAACCTTCTTTATTGACATTCAAAACATAGGATTTATTCAATGGCAGCGGAATCACAAAATGTCCATTCCGAGCAAAAGATTGGGCATAAGCATATGGTTGAGCATCCATTAAATTAGTCAGCTCAATACGAGCAAAAAGAGGCGATAAATTTTCGGCATCACTGACTATACCTGTAATATAAGTAACAGGGCTGGGTCTATTTTCCTCCATTTCAAAATGGTATAAATCAAAATCATCCTTTTTAGCCGATAAATAGGCATTAATACCATCAGGAGCAATAATCATATTAATTTCATCCTCAGATGTATTTAAAGGATAGCCCAAATTTTTAGCTTGCTTCCATTGGTTGTTTTTATCTTTCTGACTAACAAATAAATCAAAACCGCCCATACCTGGATGGCCTTTAGAAGAAAAATATAAGGAACGAGTATCTGCATGAATAAATGGAGCCATTTCATCAGCAGAAGTATTAATTTGGGCACCAGCGTTTTTAGGACGGTTAAAAGAGCCACTCTCACTTAAAGTAGAGATCCAAATATCCGATCCACCAAAACCACCTTCACGCTTGCTAGCAAAATACATTGTTTTTCCATCAGCCGAAAAACAAGGCTGTGATTCCCATTCAAGGGAATTAATATTCCGACCTAGATTAAATACTTTTGAATCCTCAGATATTAACGACATACAATATAAATCGCAATTCCCCCCTACCTGTACATGATGACAGGATGTAAAAAATAAATAGCGACCATCCGCCGAAAGCGAGGCTGCTCCTACCCTATCTTGCATTTCTGGAGGAAATTCATACAGGCTTGGATTATCGAGAGAATCGCCAATTAACTCAGCTTCATATATTTGTTCAATATAATATTTTCGCCCTTCTGAATCAGTTCCAATACTTTTTTTCTGGGTATAAAGAAGTTTATTCCCATCCAAACTAATGCCATTAATATACTCATCAGAAAGCTCAGAAATATATTTTAGTTTATTTTTTTTTATATCGAGTGGATACATAAATGCCTGTTGGCGAAATTCTGCTGAAGCTATAATAAGCTCTGCTTTCTTTTTAGCATTTGATGAAATTCTGGTAATAGTTAAATATTGGCTTGCATGTTCCATAGCCAAGCTAAAACGCTCAGCATTTAACTCCATTTCTGCAAGTGTTAAAAAAGCATTTGGATAAGTAATTGAATCTAATTTTAAACCTTTACGGTAAGCTAAAATAGCTGCAGAAATATCATTTTTATCCTGATAAATATTAGCCAATAAAATATAAGGCTCGGCAAAAGTTGAATCTTTTGAAATCGACTTTATAACAAATATAACAGCCCGCCTAGAATCATTTTTCAGATAATAAGTTTCCGCTTGTTCCTGTAATTTTATAGCCGCATTTCTATTTTGTGCAAAGCTCTCAGGAAGCAAAAACAAGATAAGGAATGAAATGAGTAATATTAGCTTTGATTTTTTCAACAAAAAACGCATCCCCCAAAATTAAGGTATTTTCATATACTTATGGCTTTGGAGCGAAATTTTCCATTTTGGATTATTCATAGCATAATCTACAACCATTGGCATTATTTTGCTACTCACACTCCATTCAGGTTGCAAATACAATTCACAATCAGGACCAACTAATTTGGCATTATCTTCGGCCCATTCAAAATAACCTTCATCCTGAATGATAACTTTTAGCGCATTGGCTTTCTTCAAAACTTCTAATTTCGGAGGAGACTGACGTTTCGGACTCAAACAAATCCAGTCCCAATCACCACTCAATAAATAAGCTCCCGAAGTTTCTACGAAAGTCTTAATACCTCTTTTATGCAATTCTTTTGTTAAATAGTCTAGTGGATATAGCGAAGGCTCTCCACCTGTTACCACTACTGCTTTTCCAGGATATTGAGAGGCTCTCTCAACAATATCATCAGCAGCAACCGGAGGAAAATCTTTGGCATCCCAAGATGGTTTTGAATCGCACCAATAACAACCTACATCACAACCTCCAACACGGATAAAATAAGCCGCCTGACCTGTGTTTGCACCTTCACCTTGCAAAGTATAAAATTCCTCCATCAGAGGAATCATACGCCCCTTCTTTAGTATGTTATTAAGTTTGTTTAGCATTATCCGTAAATTTCTTTCTTAGCTGCTTTTAGTGTATTTTGTATCAAAGCCACAATTGTCATTGGTCCAACACCACCCGGAACTGGTGAAATTTTGCTTGCTTTTTTAGAGGCTTCAGCAAAATCAACATCACCAATTAGTCTAAATCCTGATTTCGTTTTATCTGATTTTACACGATGCATTCCAACATCAATAATAACCGCACCTTCTTTCACCATATCTCCTTTGATGAATTCAGGAACACCAATGGCCGCAATTAAGATATCAGCATTCGCACAAATTTCTTTTAAATTCTCTGTTCTGCTATGGCAAAGAGTTACCGTAGCATTGGCTGATTTTGCTTTACGCGAAAGTAAAATACTAACAGGCGTACCCACTATATTACTACGACCAACAACCACAACATTCTTTCCTTCTGTTTTAACTTTCGAACGTTCCAACATCTGCATAATCCCATAAGGTGTGGCAGAAATATAAGCAGGTAAATTTAAAACCATGCGACCAACATTTGCCGGATGAAAGCCATCCACATCTTTCTTTGGATCAATGGCTTCGATGATTTTATTCTCATCAATATGTTTTGGAAGCGGAAGTTGAACGATGAAACCATCCACTTCAGAATCATTATTTAAAAAAGAAATCAACTCTAACAACTCATTTTCAGTGGTCTCAGCAGGATAACGATATACTGAAGATAGCATCCCTACCGATTGGCAGGCTTTTTCTTTTGAAGCTACATAGGTTTGACTGGCTGGGTCATCACCCACAAGTACAGCAACCAGATGTGGGTTTTTATCCTCATCATCAATCATTTTCGCTACTTCTTTTGCAATCTCTTCTTTTATTTCAGCAGCTATTTTTTTTCCGTCAATTAATTTCATTCTTTTTGATTATTGAAATCTTAGATTTTAACCCCTGAGTATAATCGAAGGGCATTTGTTAAATCAGGGCGTTTCGACTTCGCTCAACGTCCTTTAATATTATCTTAATTATTTAAACTTTTGATATTGCACCCTAAGCGTAGTTGAAGGGTATTTATTATAATTTAAAACCCCTTCTAATTCATTCCAGGTCTATTACCCGCATTTTTCATCATGCGCATCATATTTTTGCCACCACCAGAAGTCATCATCTTCATCATTTTACTCGTTTCACCAAATTGTTTAATTAAACGATTTACTTCTTGAATATCGCTACCGCTACCATTTGCAATCCGTTTACGACGATTGCCATTTAATAATTTTGGATTATCTCGTTCGGCAGGCGTCATTGAATAAATAATGGCTTCAATACCTTTAAAAGCATCATCGTCAATTTCAGTATCTCTCATGGCTTTACCCATTCCTGGGATCATTCCCATCAAATCTTTCACATTACCCATTTTCTTGATCTGCTTAATCTGACTCAGAAAATCGTTAAAATTAAATTGATTTTTGGCGATTTTCTTTTGAAGCTTTTTAGCTTCTTCTTCATCGTATTGCTCTTGGGCACGTTCAACAAGCGAAACAATATCACCCATACCCAAAATACGATCGGCCATACGTTCAGGATGGAAAACATCAATGGCATCCATCTTTTCGCCAATACCTACAAATTTAATAGGCTTGTTTACAATCGAACGAATAGTTAAGGCAGCACCACCACGAGTATCACCATCTAATTTGGTCAAAACAACACCTTCATAATCTAAGCGATCATTGAAAGCTTTAGCCGTATTCACCGCATCCTGACCGGTCATCGCATCAACCACAAATAAAGTTTCTTGTGGATTAATGGTCTTCTTGATCGAAGAAATTTCATTCATCATTATATCATCAACGGCCAAACGACCGGCAGTATCCACAATAACTATATTATAATTTTTACCCTTGGCATGTTTAATTGCATTTTTTGCAATTTTAACAGGATCTTTATTATCAACGTCAGTATATACCTCTACACCAATTTGCTCACCTAATACTCTCAACTGCTCAATCGCAGCTGGACGGTAAACGTCACAAGCAACTAATAAAGGAGTCTTCCCTCTTTTAGTTTTTAGGTAATTGGCCAATTTAGCTGAAAAGGTAGTTTTACCCGAACCTTGCAAACCTGCAATTAAAATAATAGCCGGGTTTCCTTTTTCATTGATATCAACTTTTTCGCTACCCATCAATTTGGCTAAATCGTCATGAACAATTTTAACCATCAATTGACTAGGAGAAACGGCTGATAATACACCTTGCCCTAATGCCTTTTGTTTAACCTCATCTGTAAAATCTTTGGCAATTTTATAACTAACATCGGCCTCAAGTAATGCTTTACGTACATCCTTCAATGATTCAGCCACATTGATTTCTGTAATGCGACCATGACCTTTTAAAATCTTAAACGACCGTTCTAAGCGATCCGATAAACCTTCAAACATATTTTTTTACTATAATTTGGGCTACAAAAGTAGTCATTTGAATTAAAATAATTATTGATAAACTCTTTTTTAGATGAGTTGATACTTTTTTTTACATTCTATCCGGCATCTGAATTCCAAGTAACCCCATTCCAGACTTAATTATATTCCCACAAAAATGGGATAACTGAAGTCTGAATAGTATTTTATTGGTATCAGCTTCTTTAAAAATGGGGACTTCCTGATAAAACTGATTGTATTCTTTAACTAGTTCATAAACATAATTAGCTATTTGCGCAGGGCTATGATTTGCTCCAGCCAATTTAATGATCGTTGAATATTCTGAAATCAATTTGATGATATTTTTCTCCTTTGGGAGAATACTGAATTGTAAATCAAGTGTTGAATCAATATCAATATTTTCTTGGG
>JAOZUV010000100.1 GCA_029938505.1 Bacteroidales bacterium
ACGATGGGGTTTCCATGAGACCAAAAGTGGGGAAGTAATGCGTTTAATTTCTGGATTGTTTCTTTATCCAATTTTGCAAGCTTTCCTCTTTTCGAAATTAATGTATCGGTTGCCATAACGCCTGGTCCACCAGCATTGGTAACAATGGCTAAATTCGGTCCTTTTGGAATACGTCTTCTACCTGCTAAATCAGTAAAATTGAAAATGTTTGCTATATCATATACTCGGGCCATTCCGGCACGACGGAAAACAGCATCATAAACGGCATCTTCCGAAGCAATGGCCCCCGTATGAGAAAAAGCTGCTCTTGCAGATTCAGCAAATCTTCCAGCTTTATAAACAATAATTGGCTTTTTGCGAGCAAAGGCACGAGCGGCTGTCATAAATTTTCGAACATCTTTAATAGATTCTACATAAAGTACAATTGTTTTGGTGTTTGAATCTTGTCCAAAATAATCGATCAATTCGCCAAAACTTAAATCCATTGCATTTCCAATTGAAACAAAGTAGGAGAAACCAATATTTTCTTCTTCAGCCCAGTCTAGTAAAGCACTTCCTAGTGCCCCCGATTGTGAAATAAAAGCAACATGTCCTTTTTGGGGCATATTTCGGGCAAAACTGGCATTCATATTTATGCCTGGATTAATGATTCCCATACAATTTGGACCTATTACTCTCATGTCTGGGTATTTGTCAACGATAGCTTTTACTTGATCTTGTAATTTTTTGCCTTCTTCTCCAATTTCTTGAAATCCAGCCGTCATAATTATGATACCATTAATCCCTGCTTCACCACATTCTTCGACTAGTTGAGGCACTAATTTTGAACCCGTAGTTATAATAGCTAAGTCAGGTGTTTTTGGTAAACTTTTTACATTGGGATAACAAGGGATTCCCATTACTGCTTCATATTTAGGATTAACTGGATAAACCACGCCTCGGAAACCGCCACCTACTAAATTACTCAACGTAATACCACCCACACTTTTTGGATTTGTTGGAACTCCAATTAAAGCAATACGTTGTGGTCTGAAAATACTATTTAGTTTACGAATAGCCATTTTTTCTTATTTTTTTATCTATGATTTTTTATTGATCATAGAAGCTTATTGTGAATACTTTCACAAAGTTAGTAAACTTCTGTTTAAGTAAGGATTTGGAAGTAAAATTTTAGATATTTAGGGGAATAAAAAAACCCGATCTTTCGATCGGGTTTTTTTATTTGGTTAGTAAGAGATAAAAATTAGGTTTTCTGTGCTGGGTTTACCAAATTGATAAGAATCGTTCCGTAACACAGATATATACCTATTATCGTTTTATGCCTTTTTTGGAGGCTTTGTAAGCAATATTAATGCTGCTCCGATTAAACAAGCTACACCAGCAATGATAAATGGAGTTAACCAAGCTGACGGAGTGGTTGCACCACTAGCTGCATCTTTAAAGTATCCTGCTATTTGTGGTCCTGCAATACCTGCAATACCATAAGCAAAAAATACAAGGCCATAGTTTCTTCCTACTGTTTTATTACCAAAGAAATCAGCTGTAGCTGCTGGGAATAAAGCAAAGTTTCCACCAAAATTGAATCCAATTATTGCAGCAGCTGCAATAAATCCAATAACTGTTCCGCCTAGTTTGAATAAAAGAAGCATGATGATACCTTGAATTAAGCACATCAAGAATATTGAAAGTTTTCTTCCAATTTTATCAGAAACAACGCCCCAAACAATACGACCTAATCCATTTAAAATAGCGTAAGTAGCCATAGCTGTTCCAGCAATAGCACTTGCCCATTCTTTGGTTGAAAGGAAATCAACATTTGTAGGATCTAAAGTTCCTAATTTTGAATATGTCAATGCATCAATACCAAATAATTTAATACAATAAATTACCATCAGTCCTGCTAAAGCAGAAAACACAAAAGTTGTAAATAAAATATAGTATTGAGGTGTTTTGATCATTTCACTTGAATCAAATTCAACTTGTCCAGCAGCAGGTGCGGCAGACGTTTTTTCTGGAGGTGTGTACCCTTCAGGTAACCATCCAGCAGGAGGGTCTTTCATGACTAAACTTCCCAAAACAACCATCGCAGCGAAAATAATTCCGTATAATAAAAAGACGCTTCTTACACCGTCTAATCCAGCTATTTCTAGATTATTGATCAGTCCGCCTCCCCAAGAGCCAGCCCATTTGACCCATATTGTTGCGCCAAATCCAAATCCAGCAACAGCTAAACCTGTAAGCATTCCTTTTTTATCTGGGAACCATTTTACCCCAACAGCAATAGGTACAACATAAGCCAAACCTATACCTGAACCTCCAATAATTCCAATAAAAATTAATTGGGTAATAAATGAGTTTCCAAAAAATCCAGCCAATATGTAGCCAGTCCCTAAAACTAAGCCACCCATGATGGCTAGTTTTTGAGGTCCAATTGAATTTAATTTTCTTCCTGCCCAGATCATAACTAGTGCAAAAAAGAATAATCCTGCTGAAAAAATCCAGGCAGCTTGGCCAGCTGTGAATTGATAATCACCAGCAGCAGCGGTTAGTTGTGGAGTGAATACAGACCATGCATAGATTGCTCCTAATGCAAGTTGAATTAAAATGGCTCCAACAACAACCAGCCATCGATTCATAACTTTCTTTTCCATAATATTTTATAATTAGGTTAATATATTTGGTGAAATAAAAAAAGCATTCCAGCGCTAACTGGCCGAAATGCTTTTATATAGAGTTTAAGAATTCATTATCGTTTTACGTCAACTTTAGCACCATCAATAATATCTTCAACAACACCCGGATCGAGTAATGTAGATGTATCACCAAGGTTAGAAGCATCACCTTCTCCAATTTTACGAAGGATACGACGCATGATTTTACCAGAACGAGTTTTTGGTAAACCATTAACTAATTGAATCATATCAGGTTTAGCAATAGGTCCAATTTGTTTGGTTACTGTAGCTCTGATTTCTTTTTCAATTGTTTGCAATTCAGCATCTGATAAATTATCACAAGTTACATAAGCATAAATACCAGAACCTTTGATAGCGTGTGGATATCCAACAACAGCTGATTCATTTACTTTTGGATGTTGGTTGATTGCATCCTCAACTTCGGCAGTACCAATACGGTGACCCGAAACATTGATTACATCATCAACACGACCCATGATACGATAATATCCTTCTTCATCGCGTTTAGCACCATCACCTGTGAAGTATAAACCAGGATAAGTTGAGAAATAAACTTCTTTACATCTTTTATGATCGCCATAAGTAGAACGAAGCATACCTGGCCATGGGAATTTAATACATAAGTTACCTTCTACACTATTACCATGAATTTCTTTGCCTTCGTTGTCAACTAAACAAGGCTGAACACCTGGTAATGGTAAAGTAGCGAAACTAGGTTTGGTAGGAGTGATTCCTGAAAGTGGAGTAATCATAATTCCACCGGTTTCGGTTTGCCACCAAGTATCAACAATTGGGCATTTGCCACCACCAACAACATCGTGATACCAGCGCCATGCTTCTTCATTGATAGGTTCTCCAACAGTACCTAAAGTTTTCAATGAACTTAAATCATATTTAGTAACAAAATCATCACCTTGAGCAACCAATGCGCGGATGGCAGTTGGTGCGGTATAGAATTGATTTACTTTATATTTTTCAACTACTTCCCAGAAACGTCCTGCATCTGGCCATGTTGGAACACCTTCGAACATAATGGTAGTTGCACCTGTTAATAATGGACCGTAAACGATATATGAGTGACCAGTTACCCAGCCAATATCGGCAGTACACCACCACATATCACCATCACTATATTGGAATACATTTTTAAACGTATACTCAGCCCATGCCATATAACCAGCAGTGGTATGAAGAACACCTTTTGGTTTTCCGGTTGAACCAGAAGTATAAAGAATGAAGAGCGTATCTTCAGAATCCATTACTTCAGCTTTGTTTTCAACTCCAACGCCTGCAATTGCATCGTCCCACCAAATGTCACGGCCTTCTTTCATAGTGATTTCTTCGCCGGTACGTTTGTATACGATACATGTATCTACAGTTGGACAGGTTTCCAATGCTTCGTCAACGATTGCTTTTAGAGGAATGGTTTTAGTTCCTCTATAACCACCATCAGAAGTAATAACGATATTAGAAGTACCATCATTGATACGATCTTTTAAAGCATTTGCTGAGAATCCTGCAAATACAATAGAGTGAATAGCTCCGATACGAGCACAAGCAAGCATAGCGATAGCTAATTCAGGAATCATTGGTAAATAAAGGGTTACACGATCACCTTTTTTAATTCCTTGAGCTAATAATGCATTTGAAAATTCGCAAACTTTTTCGTAAAGTTCAAAATAGGTAAGAACCACATTATCGTCTTTAGGATCATTTGGCTCCCAAATAATAGCGGGTTGATCTTTTCTTAGGAAAAGATTTCTTTCAAAAATATTTTCAGTAATATTTAATTTACCTCCAAGAAACCACTTTACGTCGGGTCCTGTAAAATCCCATTCAAGGACTTTATCCCATTTCTTGTGCCAATAATAGTCTTCTGCAATTTTACCCCAAAATGCTTCAGGATTTGCAACGCTTTCCTGATACTTCTCAAGATATTCACTCAGAGATGTAATTTTGTTTGTCATAACGTATAAAAAATTAGGTTGAATAATGTATTTATTTATTTATATTTTGATATTCAGTCTTTTACAATTGTTAATTAGTTAACAACTAGTTTAAAAAAAATTTTATCTAAGCCTTCAATTCCGGCACGAGAAGCCAAATATAAAAAATATTATTTAGAAATTCAGCTAAAATGGCTCTAAATAACAGCTGCTTAGAGTATTACTATATATATTTGAATGTACGATGTATTTTTTCTTTAATAATCTTTTAATTTTCAGTTATATGGAATTATTGACACATCCTACTAATTTATTTAGAGCTATTCTATTTTGAGAAAATGTATTAAAATTTGGATGAAATAATATCCATTTTATGTATAAATTATAATTAATTTTGTGCTCACAAAAAATGTAGACTTTATTGCATTTTTTGTTTTAAAATAGCCTTATTTTGGGTTTAGTGTTAATAAATAAACAGTATTGAATTTTAAATCTGATTAACGGAAATACTTATCAGACATACAAAACAAAGCAAATGAAAATTTTAGTGTTAAATTGTGGCAGTTCTTCTATTAAATATCAATTATTTAATATTGAGAATGAAGAAGTATTAGCTAAAGGTGTTATTGAGAAAATAGGCTCAAGTGATTCTATTATTAAAAATAAACGTAATGATGGGGATGTTGTTAAATTGGTTGAGAATATTGCTGATCATCAAGTTGGGATCAAAAAAGCACTTGATATTCTTACCAGTGAAGAACATGGAAGCCTTAAATCTTTGGATGAAATTTCAGCGGTTGGTCATCGTGTGGTTCATGGTTCCGAAACCTTTAATTCTAGTGTAAGAATTACAGATGAGGTAATTGCCAAAATGGAGGAGTGTATTGATCTTGCTCCATTGCATAATCCACCAAATCTTGTTGGTATTAATAGTATTAAAGCGATACTTCCTAAGGTTCCTCAATGTGGTGTGTTTGATACTGCTTTTCACCAAAGCATGCCCGCTTATTCTTATATGTATGCGTTGCCTTACGAGATGTATGAAAAACATGGTGTTCGTCGTTATGGTTTTCATGGTACAAGTCATCGTTATGTTTCGCAACGTGCTTGCGAAATTTTGGGTGTTGATTTTGAAAACTCAAAAATCATTACTTGTCACTTAGGGAATGGTGCTTCCATTGCCGCTATTAAAAATGGTAAATCAATGGATACTTCCATGGGCTTAACTCCTGTTGAAGGTTTGATGATGGGAACACGAAGCGGGGATCTTGATTTAGGTGCTTTATTCTATATTATGAATAAAGAAAACTTAGATGTGAATGGAGCAAATAATTTAATCAATAAACAAAGTGGTGTTCTAGGAATTTCTGGTGTGTCGATGGATATGCGTGAGGTTGAAGAGGCTGCTGCTAAAGGAAATGAACGTGCTATTCTTGCATTGAAAATGTATCATTATAGGGTTAAAAAATATATTGGTGCTTATACCGCTGCTATGGGTGGTGTTGATATTCTTGTTTTCACAGGAGGAATAGGTGAAAATGGACCAGAAACCAGAGAGGAAATTTTGAAAAATTTTGAATTCTTAGGATTGGAATTTGATGCAGAGGCAAATGCTGGAAATAGAGGTAATGAGGTGATAATTTCTAAAGAAAATTCTAAAGTAATAGCTATAGTAATTCCAACGGATGAAGAGTTAGTGATTGCTCAGGATACGTATAAAATTATTAAAGGTGAACTTTAATATAAGCCTATAAATTTAAAGAGCAGCTTGCAATTTATTTGTGAGCTGCTCTTTCTTTTAAAAGCGAATACATTTTATGACCAAGATCAACTTTTTAAGATTTTTAAATTTCAGATAAAGCTCTATCTTTGTAGCGATGATGGTACGAAGACTTATATCAATACTTTTAATTACAATTTATGCAATTATTGTCGGGCATGATTTAATGCCTCATCATTTTCAAAAATCAGCTTGTCAGATTCATAACCATTCAAACGTAAATTCAGATCGTAACGATTGTGGTCATTCAAATAATTGTTCTTTTCCTTTTCATCAACATAGCATGAATGGGACAGGAGTTTTCTTGAATACTTCTACGCTTGAATTGAATTTTGATAAACTCAATCTTGCTACAACTGATTTATTTAGTTATGTTGATATTGTTCTTTTTGCATATGAGCAAGTAGATGTTGACTTTATACCGCTCCTATATAAGGGACCCGATTTTTCCTCTATTTCTTTTAGAGGGCCTCCTTTAGCGTAATTTCCTTAGTCTTTATAGAGACTTTAAGAGGCATATTCCTATGCCCCCATTAGCTATTTACACATTAAGAATATATAGAATGAAAAAATTGATCAGTTTAATGATTGTCCCCTTGTTTATAATTGCATGCGGACAAACTAAAGAAAATCAACCAGCAGATGCTCATAATCATTCAGTCGATGATGCGCATCAACATGCAGGAGTGCAACTAACACTTTATGCCGATGGTTATGAAATGTTCACCGAAATGGGTGAAGCCGTTGTGGGTGAGC
>JAOZUV010000101.1 GCA_029938505.1 Bacteroidales bacterium
ATCGGGCTCAAAATCAGGGCTGAGTACAACACTTGATTCGCTAACCAGTTTCAAGCCTTGTGGTAAGGCAACATTCATTATTTCTCCCAAAGTGCTCATATAATAGCTTGTCAGCCATTCCCAAAATTTAAATTGTGTTTCATTAATAATGGGATCCTCATCTAAAATAGATAAAATATATTTGGGCGCATATTGGGGAATTTGCTCGTGTAATTTTCGAATTAGAGCAGTATAAATTTTCTTTTTTCCAAATTGAAGGATCACTCTTTGCCCACATTTTATATGCTCATTTAACTCATAGGGTACACGGTAAGTAAAGGTTCCCGGAACCGGCAGAGGTAAAATTACATCGGCAAATAAAGTGATTCTCTCCATGCTTAGAATATTGTTTCAAAAATACTGATTAAATGATCAACTTCTTCGAGGGTATTATAATGAACCATGCTTACGCGAATAACTCCGTCCACTTTTGCAAGATCCAAAGTTTCAATGAGTCGACGGGCATAAAAATCACCAAAACGAATTCCTATTTTATGAGGATCAACCTTTTCTACAATTTCGCTAGAGATTCTATCTTGAACAACAAAGGAAATAGTCGGAACTCTTTCTGTTTTTAAGTAAGTCGTTTTTCCAATAATTTTAACATTGGATTTTGCGTTGAGGTAATTCAATAATTTCTTAACCAGCACTTCTTCATGATCAGCCATCAATTCGTTAACAGCCAAAGCTTTCTCTCTGAAATTTAAAAATACTCGTTCAGGAAAATGCTTTTCAGCAAGGGATTCCAAATAATCCTTATAACCAATATATCCGTAGATTAATTCGAAATTGGCATTGCCGGGTTGAAATTTATAAGCAGTCACATTGTTCCCTATGAAATAGTGATTGATGCTGGGTAATTCTAATAGCAATTCTTTTTTTCCATACAACATGGCGTAATGAGGACCATAAGCTTTATAAAGTGAAAAGGCATAAAAATCGACATCCATTTCCTGAACATCAATTAAACGGTGAGGAGCGTATGCCACTGCATCTACACAAATTTTTGCCCCGGCAGCATGAACTATTTCGGTAATTTCTTTGATAGGGTTTATCGTTCCCAAAATATTGGAAGCATGAGTTAGTGCTACTAATTTTGTTTTAGGAGTTAGTAATTTTTTTAAATCTTCAATTTCAAGATTAATTGTTTTTGTATTTGTTTTCCAGAATTTGATTTTGATCCCTTTTTCCTCCATATTCAACCAAGCACCAATATTTGCTTCATGATCGCAATCGGTAACAATGACTTCATCACCTGCGTTAAAGGTTTTTACCATGCTTGATGATAATAACTTAAGCATAAGGGTAGTTGAACCCCCAAATATGATTTCGGATGAATAACGGGCATTAATGAGTTCTGCTCCAAATTTAATAGCCTGGGTTACTCTTTTTCCTGAAATTTTCGACGTTTTGTAGGAAGCTCCTAATTGAACATTCGTATTCAATAAATAATCTTGTATGCGATCACTCACGGATTTTAAACATTGAGATCCACCGGCATTATCAAAAAAGGTCATCTCGCCTTGAAGAGCGGGGAATTGTTTTCGTACAAAATCTAAATCTAAATCTAATTTCATGCTTTCTAATTCTTTGTTAGGTCTAATCTAAGTATCCTTAAAAGCTTCGTCATGCTGAATTTAGTTCAGCATCTCACAACATTATTATTAGATCCTGAAACAAGTTCAGGATGATACCTATTTATAATTTTACCTTAGTCTTTTTTATCGTCCTGGTTCATATATTTCCCCTTTTTGCTTCCGCTATATATTTCATACTTTGCAAAACGGCATTCTATGGCTCCATTGTACATGACAATTTTTCGGGATGGACGTAATCCAACAAATTTTAAAACCTCTAAATTGCCACTTAATATCCAGCAATTAAATCCTTTAAATTTTTGTTTCATTTGGTCCCCAATCATCTGATATAAACCCTTGATATCATCTTCATCTAAACGTTCATCATAAGGTGGATTGGTTATCATAACTCCTTCGCTAATGGGGAAAGTTAAATCTTCCAATGTGGTTTTTCGAAGTTCAATATCTTTGTGTAAACGAGCACTTTTTAAATTCTCTTCAGCTATGCTGATGGCTTTATATGATCGATCAGAACCAATAATTCTATGTTCAAAATCTTTTTGATTATCCAATGCGTCATCCTGAATTTTCTTCCATAATTCAGCATCAAAATCTTTCCAGTGTTTAAATCCAAAATCTTTTCGATAATAACCTGCTGCAACACCAAAGGCTTGTAAAGCAGCCTCAATAAGAATAGTTCCTGATCCACACATGGGGTCGATGAGGTTAGTTTGACCTTCCCAACCACTCAATTTAATAAGTCCTGCAGCTAGAACTTCATTGACAGGAGCTTTATCTACTGCTATGCGATAACCTCGTTTATGTAAGGAACTCCCTGAGCTATCTAAAGAAACAGTGCAGTTTTCACGATATATGTGAATGTTGATTCGTAAATCAGGATTGATTGGGTCAACTGATGGGCGTTCACCAAATTTATCTCTAAATTTATCTACAATGGCATCCTTGCTTTTTAAAGCCGCAAATTTTGAGTGTGTTATTTGAGAATATGACAGGACTGCATCGATGGCCAATGTTTGATTGACATCCATATAATCCCACCACGCAATTTTTTTTATTTCATTGTACAAATCTTCCTCATTTCCTACAGTGAAAGTAGCAATGGGTTTTAAAATTCGGATGGCTGTATAACACAAATAGTTTGCTTTGTACATGATCGACAGATCACCTTCAAAACTTACTGCCCGGCTAATTGGTTCAACATTTTCAGCTCCAATATTTTTTAATTCTTCAGCCAATACTTCTTCTAAACCATAGAAGGTCTTGGCGATCATCTGGTATTTTGTATCTTGTTTTTTCAAATCCATAAATTATTTAACAAATGTAGGAATAATTCACGTGGGTTTTTCTTATTTTTGAATCATCTAAACTTAATACAATGACTATAAAAGAAGTCCAACAATGCGTTGATGAGTGGATTAAGACCACGGGTGTTAGATATTTTAATGAATTGACTAATATGGCTTTACTCACTGAAGAAGTGGGGGAGGTTGCCCGCTTAATTGCTCGAAAGTATGGTGAACAATCCTTTAAAGATTCGGAACAGGATAATGAATTAGCCAATGAATTGGCTGATGTTTTATTTGTTTTGATTTGTTTGGCAAATCAAACGGGTGTAAATTTGACCGATGCACTAGAACAAAATCTTGCTAAGAAAACGAAGAGAGATAGTACTCGTCATTTGAACAATCCGAAATTAAAATAAGTTTGTGTAATAAAAGCTGTCTTTTGTACACCAACATATAAATATATTATCTATTAATCTAAAAATTTATGCTTATAAAATGGTTTATTAGTCATCAATGGAAACAAGCAAAACGTTCGCCGATCTTTCAAAAGAATTTGATCGTGAATATTTTTCTGGGTTTTATTGTGTTGTTACTTTTTCTGGAATTTCTTGTTGGAGGAATTGTTTTAGGAAATAAATGGCATGAAATCTTTCCAGATGTTCATCCGGTTACAAAGTTTAATAGTTTTTTGCTTTACTATTTTGCTTTTGATATTATTATCCGCTTCTTTTTGCAAACATTGCCGGTATTAAAAATTCAACCCTATTTACATCTGCCAATCAAAAAAAGTTCCATCATTAATTACCTTTTATCAAAGGCTTTTTTGAATGTGTTTAACTTTTTGCCATTGCTTATTTTAATCCCTATTGCTATATTTCAGGTAGCTGGAAATTATTCAAGCTATGAAGCTTGGGTCTGGATTATCTCTTTGTTCTTTTTGGTTTTGACTATGAACTATTTAATGGTTTATATGAAAAAACAATTGGTGGGAAAACCTGCAGTTGTAGGCATATTTGGGTTAGTTATTTTGGCTTTAGCTATGCTGGATCGATTCGAAATATTTGCAATTTCTGATATATCGGCCTCAATTTTTGATGCGATTATTTTAAATCCAACATTGATAGTTGTTCCAATAGGGCTGTTAATTTTTGTTTATTACTTGAATTTTTCCTTTTTAAAAGGACATATGTATCCTGAGGAAATGCATATTCGGAAAACGAAAAAAGTAGATTCGATTTCAGATTTTAAATATTTAAAAACACTTGGTCAAACAGGTGAAATGATTGGTTTGGATCTGAAATTAATTTGGCGTCATAAGCGTACTAAGTCCATCGTTTATATGTTGCCAATTTTTCTTTTATATGGACTTTTCTTTTACCCAAATCCTCAGTTTAAGGATTCTACAAGTTTTAAAATTTTTGTAGGCTGGTTTGTAACAGGGGGGATGATGCTTAATTATTTGAATTATGCATTTTCTTATGAGAGTAATTACTTTGATGCCATACTTGCTCATAATATTGATATGCGTCGTTATTTTCGGATGAAGTTGACGATGGGTATGTTGATTAGTTCATTTTGTTATATAGTCACTATCCCTTATCTGTATTTTGGTCTGGATATTTTACTCATTAATACTACCATGTTTATTTACAACATTGGGATATTGAGTTTTATCCTATTATACATGGCTACTTTTAATAAAAATCGAATGGATTTAAGCAAGGGCGCAGCCTTTAATTATCAAGGATTGGGAGCTTCAAATTGGTTGGCTATGTTACCTGCTATGTTGCTTCCTGTTGGGCTCTATCACTTATTTGCAGCATTTGATTTGCCCATGTTTGGAATTGCAATTAATGGAGTACTTGGATTGATTGGATTATTATTCAGCAAATCCATCATGGAAATTTTGGTTCGCCAATTCGAAAAAAGAAAATATATAATGGCCGATGGCTTTCGTAAAAGATAAAAAATAGAATTATGATAGATATTAAAAATATTACCAAAGTATATAATGGAGTTACTGTTTTAAATATTCCTGATTTAAAAATTAATAAAGGCGAAAGTTTTGGTTTAGTTGGCAATAATGGAGCCGGGAAAACTACTCTATTTCGTTGTGTGTTGGATATGATTCGTCCGAATACAGGTGAAATAATTTCTGAGGGGAATTCAGTTTCTAAAACTGCTGCATGGAAATCGTACACAGGTTCATATTTGGATGAAGGTTTTGTGATTGATTTTCTAACTCCTGAAGAATATTTTAGTTTTCTGGCCAATATCAATGGCTTATCAAAAGATGATTTAAGTGAATTTTTGAAAGATTTCGAAGAGTTTTTTAATGGAGAAGTTATAGGTAAGCGTAAATACATTCGAGATTTTTCAAGTGGAAACCAAAAGAAAGTTGGGATAGCTGCCGCCTTAATCTCAAAACCAGATGTGTTGATTTTGGATGAACCATTCAATAGCCTGGATCCAACAACTCAGATCCGTTTGAAAAACTTATTGAAAAAACTGGATGAAGAAACTAATACCACTATGCTGATTTCTAGTCATGATTTAAGTCATGTTACTGAAGTTTGTAAACGCATAGTAGTACTTCATGAAGGTGATGTTGCTCACGATATTAAAACAGAAAGTGGTACCCTGAAAGTGTTGGAAGAATACTTTGCAGTTTAAATTAATTAAGGGTAATTAGTCGTTCATAAAATTAATAGCATGACAAGCCGCTAGAGCTGCTGTCTCAGTTCGAAGACGGGAGTTGCCTAGGCTTACAATTTCAAATCCATTATCCTGAGCAAGTTTTACTTCTTCCGGACTAAAATCTCCTTCGGGACCGATTAAAATTAAGACATCTGACTTAGCTTTGTATAGCTCTTTTAGATGTTTTGGTTTACCTTCGCAATAAGCGATGAGTTTTTGACCTTCAAACTCTTGTGTTACAAAATTCTTAAATTTTATAGTTTCGTCAATTTGAGGCACATAAGCCTTTAAGGATTGTTTTACAGCAGATACAATTACTTTTTTCAGTCGTTGTATTTTAACTTCCTTACGTTCTGAATGATCACAAATTATAGGGCTAATAGTATCAATCCCCATTTCTGTTGCCTTTTCCAAAAACCATTCGTAGCGACTCATGTTTTTAGTAGGAGCCACCGCCATATGTAATTTGAAATTTCGCTTCTCGTATTCTAGCTTAGATTCAACAATACTTACTGCGCATCGCTTGGGATGGTCATCAATTAGCTCAGCTTTAAAAAATCCACCTTTACCATCGGTAAGATGAATATGATCTCCATTTTTTAAACGTAATACACGGATGATGTGTTTAGATTCATCTTCGTTTAATAAGTATACGTCGCCTTTTAAATCTGGACAGTAAAATAATTGCATTTGGATTTAATTAAAGTTTCTGAAATGCAAATTTAAGGATTATTGCTTAAATTTTCGATCATACTTTGATTCTTGCCCATGGTCTATTTAGAATAATTATTTATTAGTTAATTCCTTTTTGGGATATTAATTCATGACTGATCTCTCAAATAGCATTATATCTTAGATTTTAGCATTTAGTGCCATTGGATATGAAGTTTTTATGATCTATATCATAAAGTCATTTCATTGATAATATTTTATATTTGGTAATTAAATACCGAAATACATTGAATAATATTCAAATATAAAGGCAAGAATTAAAAATCAATCCTATGAGTATAAACAGAAGAGATTTTATTAAGAAATCAGCCGTTGCCTCTGCAGCTACTGCTATTGGGCTTAGTGTTCCTCTTGATCTTGAAGCTTTGGCTTTAGAAGGTGAGAGTGGTTGGCGATGGGATAAATCGGTTTGCCGATTTTGTGGAACTGGTTGTGGAATCATGATTGCTACCAAAGCTGATAAAATTGTAGCGGTTAAAGGTGATCCAGCCTGTCCTGTGAATAGAGGATTAAATTGTATTAAAGGATATTTCAATGCGAAAATCATGTATGGCGAAGATCGTTTGAAAAAGCCTTTACTTCGTGTTGATGCAAATGGGGATTTTGATAAAAAGGGTCAATTTAAGCCTGTAAGTTGGAAACGTGCTTTCGATGAAATGGAATTTCATATGAAGAAAGCATTGAAGGAATTAGGCCCAACTGGTATTGGTGTTTTTGGTTCAGGACAATATACTATTCAGGAAGGATATGCTATGTCGAAATTGATGAAAGCTGGTTTTCGTTCCAATAATCTTGACCCCAATGCACGACATTGTATGGCTA
>JAOZUV010000102.1 GCA_029938505.1 Bacteroidales bacterium
CTTTCATTCCGGCCATCACTGCTGAAGCAGGATTGGTTCCGTGAGCAGAAGCAGGAATTAAACAAATATTACGATGTCCTTCGCCTTTATTTTCCAGATAAGCATTGATCACTGCTAAACCTGCATATTCGCCATAAGCACCAGAATTTGGCATAAAGGTCATGGCAGCAAAACCAGTAATTTCGCTTAAATCTTTATCCAATTGATGGATAAGTTCTTTATAACCTTCGGCTTGATCGCAAGGAACAAATGGGTGAATAGCACCAAACTCAGGCCAACTCATTGGGAACATTTCTGCCGCAGCATTTAATTTCATGGTACACGAACCCAAAGGAATCATTGAACGGTTTAGTGAAAGATCTTTCACTTCCAATTTCTTGATATAACGCATCATCTCTGTTTCTGAGTGATGAGAATTGAAAATTTCATGCGTCATAAATTTACTGATACGGATGTGTTCCGCAGGCAATTCTATGGTTTGACAAGCTTCGCAATATTCTTGTTCCTGGTAATGTTTTTTATTGGCCGTAGCTAAAATGCGAACGATGTTTTGAAGATCTTCTTTACAATTGGTGGTTTCATCCAGACTAATGCCAAAATGAGTGTCATCAATATATCGGAAGTTGACTTCTTTAGCCAAGGTTAATTCTTTGATAGTATCCATGCTTACTTCTTCAGGAAGTTCTACATAAAGTGTATCAAAATAATATTCGTTGAGTTGTTTATAGCCAAAAATATCTATCTCTTTATTTAAGTAAACAGCCAAACAATGGATGTCTTCTGCAATTTCTTTCACTCCTTCGGGACCGTGATATACAGCATACATACTAGCCATGGTTGCTAATAAAGCCTGAGCAGTACAAATGTTTGAAGTAGCACGTTCGCGTTTGATGTGTTGTTCGCGGGTTTGTAAAGCCATGCGAAGGGCAGGGGTTCCATTGGCATCTTGTGAAATGCCTATAATACGACCCGGAATATTTCGTTTGAAATCTTCGGTAGTTGCAAAATAAGCAGCATGAGGACCTCCATATCCCATTGGAATACCAAAACGTTGGGTTGTTCCAACAGCAACATCAGCTCCCCATTCACCTGGAGGGGTTAAAATAGTTAAACTTAAAAGATCAGCAGCAGCTACCACTTTAGCTTCTGCAGCATGTGCTTTTTCAACAAAGGCTTTATAATTATGGATGGCTCCAAATTGATCAGGATACTGAACCAATGCACCAAATACCATATCAGTAAATTCGAATTCATCACACTCACCAAAAATCAATTCGATTTTTAAGGCGGCCGAACGATTTTTTAAAACATCTATGGTTTGAGGCATCACATTATTGCAAACAAAAAACTGATTAACACCTGTTTTTGCTTGTTTTCTGGAGCGCGAATTGTACAACATAATCATGGCTTCGGCAGCAGCTGTGGCTTCATCCAATAAAGAAGCATTGGACATAGGTAAGCCTGTTAAATCAGCCACCATGGTTTGGAAGTTCAATAAAGCCTCTAAACGACCTTGCGAAATTTCTGCCTGATAAGGGGTGTATGAAGTATACCAACCCGGATTTTCTAATATATTACGGCTAATAACACCAGGGGTGATGGTATTATAATAACCCAATCCGATATAGCTTTTAAAAATTTTATTTTTGGCACCAATAGCTTTTATATGATTCAGATATTCGAACTCATTCATGCCTACTGGCAGATTCATTGGCTTTTTTAAGCGGATGGCTTTTGGAATGGTTTCATCGATCAAAGCATCAACTGATGCGACTTGTATTTTATCGAGCATTTTGCGGGTTTCAGTCTCGCGTGGCCCATTATGACGTTTAATAAAATTATTGGTAAGCATTCGAATTTTATATTTAATGATTTACGAATAAATTGACTAAAAATTAATGGCGCAAAGGTAGGTATTTTTATTATTTATTCATGCCATTTTTAATATCTTGTTAATAATATAACAGCTCTATTGATTTAAGACTAAAGACACAAGTATCGAGACTCAAGATGCTAGACTTTAGACCTTAAATTCGGGGCTCATTAAGTGTTGATATATGTGTCACTCTGGGCGGAGTCGAAGTGAAGTCGCGAACTAAGACCAAGGATATTTATTTCATAGTTTTGCTGTCTTACTATTTCTTTCATTATTCACATCTATTTATTTTTTATATTAGCCTTTGAATTCAATATATAGTATGAGTTTGTTCTTTCTCCCTATAATCAAACAGCATAGCTTGATTAATTTAGAATATTGATTTTACTTAAAAAAACAATATTCTTATTGGGTGATTTATATGGAACAATTTCTTGCATGTAAATTAGTTAACAAACATACTAGTAAAGAACAAATGAATAATTCTAATTATAAAATTTTGCCTGACCTTAAGCTTATTATTGAATTATGTATTAACAACACTACAGTTGACTCCTATATCAAGCATACAAAAAAACTATTACAAGATGATTTATTTAATCCTAATTATAATTTTTTGGTTGACTTTAGAAATACTGAATTTATTATAGATTACGAAAAAGATATTTCAACTTATTTATCTTTTGTAAAAACACTTGTTAGTAATGATTACAAAACTAAGACAGCTATTTTAATAAGCACCCCTAATCAAGTTGTAGTTTCAACTTTGTATTCAATGGATCATCAGAATAGTTACGACAACGCTTTAATATTTTCATCCTTAGAGTCTGGGCTTAATTATCTTTCTTTTGAAGGAAATGATAGATATCTTATTGAAACAACTATTGAAATTATGAAAAAAGAAATAAGCTGAACGATGTTTGCATGATTGTACCTGCCCTTACTGATGAAGTGATGTATTTCAGAACGCAACACTTACTAATTGCGGTATCTGACGATTAATTAACAGCCAATGCTTGTAAATCCACTGTTTTTTTGATCGTTAAACTTATTTTTTTCAACAACCCTTGACAAGATCAGGGGCAAAGCATTCAGTCTCTAATGGTCATTGAGCGCAGTCGAAATGCATTTTATAATTTAGAAGAGATTTTAAATTTATTGGAGTTTACAAACAATAGTAAATATTCACTAAGTTTACTTTCAATTAACTTAATGTGTACATCCATGGTTTTGTATGTCTATTGATAGATATGCTGAACGTGCTTTAAAACTAAGCGTTTAATTTAACGAGAACGATGAAAAAATATTTAATTGTTTGCTTCCTTCTACTCCTAAGCCATCATCTTTTTAGCCAGCACTCAAAACCTGATACAATAGTCGCTGTATTTTATAATCAACAAATTAAACTCGATGGAAAATTAGACGAGGCTTGCTGGGAGCAGGCATCCGCTATCGAGAACTTCACCCAAAGAGAACAGAATGAGGGCGAGCCTGCTACAGAAAAAACACGTATTGCTGTGGTGTATAATGCCAATGAGGTTTACTTTGGCATTTGGTGTTTTGATAGTGAACCCGAAAAAATTTCGGCTCAGCAGATGGCTCGTGATTTTAGTTGGAGAAGTGATGATAATATTGAGATCATGATTAGCACCTTTAATGATAATCGGAATGGCTATTTATTTGTGACAAATCCGAATGGAGCTATGGCAGATGTATGGGTAGGAGATGAGGGAAAAGATTTTAATAAAGACTGGAATGGAGTATGGGATGTTGCTGTTCAAACAAATTCGGCGGGCTGGTTTGCCGAAATGATCATTCCCTTTAGCACCTTGAAATTTAAAAAGGATAGCTCGCAAGTTTGGGGAATTAACTTCGAACGGAATATCCGTCGAAAAAAAGAACAACTGATGTGGCAAGCTTGGTCCCGATTATATGATGTGGAAAAGATATCGCAAGGAGGTAAACTCACGGGGATCACTAATATTAAACAAGACAGCAAAGTTGAGATTAAACCTTATTTATTAAGTGGATTTCAGTTTTCGGACGAGAAGACTAAGAATACCACTAAAGTGGGGGGAGAAGTAAATTTAGATATTACACCTACCTTGAAATTAAATTTTTCGGTAAATACTGATTTTGCACAAGTTGAGTCTGATAAGAAACAAATAAATCTTTCTCGTTTTTCCTTATACTATCCCGAAAAAAGACAATTCTTTTTAGAAGGAAAGAATTATTATGATATGAATATTGGGAGTGCCCGACTGTTTTATAGTCGGCGAATTGGAATCGGTCAAAATACCGAAACACCCATTATTGGGGGAGTGAGGATGTTTGGGAAACTAAATAAAACGAGTATTGGTATCATGTCGATTCAAACCCAGTCGAAGGATGAAATTCCTACAAGCAATTATAGTATTATAAAGATTAAACAAGATATTTTCAAGCAATCGAGTATTGGTATCATTGCCATGCAGAAATATTCTGAAAGCGGCTACAACAGAGTTTTTGGAACTGACTTTATGTATTCAACATCCGAGCTTTTTGGATCTAAAAATTTGTTGGTGGGTGCTTCTATGGCTCTTACCGATACCAAGGTTTTTGGTGAAAATGAAAAGCTGAATGAAGATAATCTTTCGTATAATATATCGTTGAGTTATCCGAATGATGTGGTGGAGATAGATGCAGGCTTTACCAGTGTGCAATCTGGTTTTAATCCTGAAATGGGTTATGTGAATCGCAAAAATTACCAAATGCTTTATGCTGAATTACAGCTCAATCCTCGCTTTAAAAACTTGCCCTTTTTCCGAAATTTGATTTTTAAACCATTGGATATAAATTATTATATCAATGAGGAAACCAAAGAAATGGAGTCCTTAACTTATGAGTGGCGTCCTTTTGGTTTTGTGTCTAAAAGCGGGGAATCCTTTGAATTAAATATTCTACATATTTTTGATAAACCAAGCGAAGAGTTTGAGCTGATTGATGATGTTTATATTCCTGCGGGGAGTTATTGGGATAATCGTTATGAGGTTCAATTTGAAACCTTTGAAGGTCGGAAAATATCTGCTGAAGCAACTGCAAGCATTGGTGATTTTTATACAGGACAGCGGCAAGAAATTGAGCTCTATGTGCACTTTAATTTGAATAAACACTTAAATATTGGCTTGGATTGGGAGCGAAATTATATTCAGCTTCCACAAAAATCATTGGTAACTGATGGACTAGGGGGGCGGATTGATTATGCCTTTAATCCCAAATTGCAAACCTCTTTGTTTACTCAGTGGAATAATGAGGATAAAAACATTTTACTGAATTATAGAATTAATTGGATTCCAAAAATTGGGAGTTTCTTCTACTTGGTTATCAATCAGGAATTATCTACGGATGGTGGAATTAGCCTAGAGCGAACAACTATTATTGGAAAACTTATTTGGCGATTTGCGTTATAGCATGTAGAATAATATATTTTTCTAGCATTTTAAATTTTACATTCAGCGTTCTATATTCTATATTTCATTATTAGTAACAAATCAGTGCTTGAACTTTTTTCTAATTCATATTTTCTCTATATCTTGCTTCTGTATTAAATGATAAAACTTGAATACCAATAAAAATAATTGTCATGCTTAAAGGAATATCTTCATTAATAAATCCTGAATTATTAAAAATACTGGCATCCATGGGGCATGGGGATGAAATATTATTAGCCGATGCTCACTACCCGGGAGAAAGTTTAAATAGGAATATTGTTAGAGCAGATGGCTTAAAAATAGCAAACTTGCTTAAAGCTATCATGCCATTAATTGAACTGGATGAATATGTTGATTGCCCAATTGTTATGATGAAAGCTGTTGAGGGTGACAAATTGGATATTGAGGTTGAGAACTCCTATTTAAACAGTATCATTCCCTTTTGCAAAAAAACACCAGCAATTGAAAGGCTTGAAAGATTTGAGTTTTATGAAAGATCAAAGAAAGCTTTTGCAATTGTTATGACAGGCGAAACTGTGAAATATGGAAACATTATCCTTAAAAAAGGAATCATCACCTGACAATAAATTTTCATTCAAATATGATGCCTTCAAAAATTAAAATTGTAGATAAGAAACACCTCCTTCCATTTGTATTGATTACCAGTTTGTTTGCTTTGTGGGGTTTTGCTAATGATATCACCAATCCTATGGTTGCTGCATTTAAAACCATCATGGAAATATCCAATTTTAAAGCATCCTTAATACAACTTGCATTTTATGGAGGCTATGCTACAATGGCCATACCTGCTGCCTTATTCATTCAAAAATATTCCTTTAAAAAAGGCATATTGCTTGGATTGTCTCTTTATGCCATTGGAGCCTTACTGTTTTGGCCTGCAGCTCAATATCAAACCTTTGCTTTATTTTTAGGATCACTTTACATTCTTACTTTTGGATTAGCGTTTTTAGAAACTACAGCAAACCCTTACATCCTATCTCTTGGGGCTAAAGAAACAGCCACACGAAGGCTTAATCTAGCTCAGGCATTTAATCCAATGGGATCATTATTAGGAATGTATGTTGCATCCGAATTTATACTTTCCTCATTATTGTCAGACAAACAACGAAATGGTGCTGGGGAATTAATTTTCTCAAGTTTGAATGAAACGACCAAAAATGCAATTAGAACTCACGATTTAATGATTATTCGTGATCCTTATGTGGCATTAGGAATTGTCGTTATTATAATGTTCGTTCTTATTGCAATGGTGAAAATGCCTAAAGTTGATTCCAAAAATAAAGTAGATTTTTTGGCTTCTGTAAAAAGACTAGTTAAAAATCGATTGTATCGAGAAGGCGTTTTAACTCAAATTTTTTATGTAGCGGCTCAGATTATGTGTTGGACCTTCATCATTCAATATGCTGAACGTTTAGGGCTCAATAAATCGACAGCTCAAATTTATAATATCGTTGCAATGGGTGCATTTTTATCAGGAAGGTTTATTAGCACATTTTTGATGAAATACATCAATGCACGAAAACTATTGATGCTATTTGCTATAGGTGGAATAATTTGTATGTCAGGCACCATTTTAATTGACGGAATGATTGGCTTATATTTTTTAACCTTAAGTTCCGCATTTATGTCTTTGATGTTCCCAACCATTTATGGAATTGCGTTGGAAAATGTTGGTAGTGATGTTACAATTGGCTCTGCCGGGTTAGTAATGGCCATTGTTGGAGGAGCCTTGCTTCCACCCATTCAAGA
>JAOZUV010000103.1:0-1461 GCA_029938505.1 Bacteroidales bacterium
AAGGTAGCAATCCAAAAGGGAATTGAAGCTTATGTTAAATCTAATAGGCTTTCTTCTGATCAAAACTTAAGTCATAGTCAAATAAGGCGGGAAATTGAAGAGGGTAAAAGATTTAAGTTTCATGGTGTAAAATACAAGATTGACACCAATATACCATGGTGGTATTTTTTGATTGGCTATGTGCTATTGCTAATCATCGCATATTATTTTTATAAAAAGTATATAATTATTGATAGATGGTTTTGTAGAAAAGCACGGTCTCAGTCGAAACCATTGGACAAACCTTGGTTTATCAAATATTCTTTATTTCCAGGTTTAGTTATCGGCGGATTTCAATTATTAGCACCAAAAGAGTTTACTTGGTTTAGAATGGAAGGATTCCAGATCTGGGGTAGTTACCCTGATATTTTGGATTGGGTATTATGGGGATCACTGATGTCGATTTTCCTTGTGTGTATTTTCTCAATTATTCAGGCTCTTAGACGTTTTTCTATAAAATATGCTATTATATATTCAGTAACGTCTCTAATAGTCATATCATTTTATTTATTTATTGGAGGTATTACAGGTGGTCTTGTAACTGCTATTCTTATGTCAACTGGAGGTGATAGTAAAAAGTCTGGAGGTTCAAGTGGTTCTGGAAATAATATACCTACTGGTGGTGTTAAATATATTGGCGGAGAAAGGCATAGAAAGAATATGGATGGAGATTTTGTTAGAGATTAATGTTAAAGAGTTCATTTTTGCTGAACCATTATAGTATATATTTCTCTTATATGTAGTTAATTAGAGTTAGGTGAAATAGGATGGAGATTTCACTATTATCCCTAACATAAATTCTTGACCACCTAGTAAATTATAAATAATTCCTAAATTTACAAGTGTAATAAATCTACACTTTTATGAAACGCCTGTTTGTAGCTATCAAGATAAAACCTCAATCAAATTTTCTGGACATATTTGATGAGCTAAAAAAAGGTTTAATGCATGAAAAAATTAAATGGGTTGAGGTAAACAATCTGCATTTAACCTTAAAGTTTTTTGGTGAAATTCAAGAAAGCAAAATAACAGAAATAGTTAGTGCTTTAAAATTGGGTATCGAAAAACAGGATAAATTTAGTCTTCAAATCAGTACTCTTGGAATATTTGGAAGTAGTTATAGTCCGAAGCTTATTTGGGCTGGTTTACAAAATATCAATCCACTTTTGCAATTAGTATCATCTATGAATATTGAATTAGAGAAAATAGATTTTTTTCAAGGCAGACAAAATTTTGTTCCTCATCTAACACTTGGTCGGATAAAAAAACTGAGCGATAAAAATCTATTTCGGGATATTATTTCGGATTATAAAGAAGAATATTTTCAGGAGGTATTGGTGACGGAAGTATGTTTATTTGAAAGCACCTTAACTCGTGATGGCTCTATTTATACTATTATTGAAAAATTTGAGTTGAATTAAA
>JAOZUV010000103.1:1471-7071 GCA_029938505.1 Bacteroidales bacterium
TGTTATTACACCCCCTTTTCAATACCATTTCATCCCTTATTCTTTGTTTTCCTTTTTCTCGATAAAATAATTGATGATTAAGCCGAGTCCGCCGCAAAGAAAGATCATTGAAAAATATGATACTTCTTCTTGTAAACGTGTGGAAACATCTAAAATATTTCCGAGTAGAATTCCAACAGCTACACCTACAAATAACATCCCAAATTTAAGGGTTGTAGAGCTGTTTTTCTTGCTGATAAAGAATGATGCATCTACTCCTTTTTCTAATAAGGCCATTCTTTCTTTTCTTCTAATTCCGATGTAAATGATTGCGAAAATAAATCCGAATATTACTGTGAGAATTATCGATGCTCCTAAAGGTCCGTCGTCCATTTTTTTAAGTTTTAAGTTAAACAATTGCGTTTTCTACTTCGTATGACGCAAGATTATTTTTTAGGTTACAGATTATTCAAATTTAAGCTTATTTTGGCTTATTAAAAATATTGAAATTATATATCTAGTATTCAACATCCTTTATTAATTCTTAATATTACTAACTTTACCCTATAAAATATGTTGTTGACCGAATTTTGATTGCTTAAAGATCATTTGAAAGTATATTGTAACCTTTATATTTTTTCGTAGTCTAAATAATTGAATGATGCAGCAGAAAGATTTATACTATATAGATAAAGTGCTGAGTGGGGATACTGCATCCTTTACTATACTTGTGAACAGGCATAAAGATATGGTGTTTACAATAGTAAAAAGGATACTGAGAAGCAGGGAAGATGCTGAAGAAATAGCACAAGATGTTTTTTTAAAGGCCTTCCAATCCTTGCAAAAGTTCAAAAGAGAGGCAAAATTCTCAACCTGGTTATATCGGATTGCTTATAATACGGCCATTTCAAAAACCAGAAAAAAGCGCATAGAAGTTTCGGCTATTGAGGATAGTGTTATAGAAAACTATACTTTTGACGAAATTATTGAAGAGCTGGATGAATTTAGTCTGGATGATAAAAGAAAGTACTTTGAAAATGCTTTAAAAAAGATACCTGAAGAGAATGCTTTATTGCTAACGATGTTTTATTTAGATGAGCAATCGATTGAACAAATTAGCGAAATTAGTGGCTTATCGGTATCAAATGTAAAGGTAAAACTTCACCGAATTCGGAAAAAATTGTATCAATCGATAGAAGAGATGATGAAGTTCCGACTAAGTGAAACGCTTTAAATAAGGAGATTGAAATGGGAAATTCAAACGAATTTAAAGACGTATTTTTAAAGAAGATGTTTAAAACATCTTCATTGGATAAACCGTCAGATAATTTTACGGCGAATTTAATGAACCGCATTCAAACGGAAGTGGTTCTGAAAAAGGAAGCTGACAAGCCAATTATTGAACCTATCTATTGGTTAATGATAGGCGCAGCTTTAATTGTTGCAGCTTATCTATTATTCCAAATGGATTGGTCATTTGTGTCAGTTTTAATGGGGGAGCTTAATATTAAACCTATAGAGTTGCCTGAATTACCTGAGCTGCCTAAGATCTCGTTAAATATTTTTGGTAGTCTCCAAGAATCTTTGAAAGCAATTCAAGTTCCATCTGTGCTTATTATAGCTATTGTTGCTGTTGGATCATTAATCACCATTGATAGAATTTTAAAAAGCAGAACCAACGCAAAGCTTCTTTTATTTTAATATTTTCTATTTTTATAGAAAAATAAAAAGATGTTCCCTGAAATCATACAACAAAAAATAATTCAAATCCTGTCTTCTAAGCAACAGAAAGAAGTCAGGATTTTTGCATCTCAGCCATTGATTGGAGGAGATATTAATTCTGCTTCCCGCATCGAAACATCTCTTGGTTATTTCTTTGTAAAATGGAATCAGGCGGATAAATTTCCTGAGATGTTTGAAAAAGAAGCCAAAGGTTTGAATCTGCTACGAACATCAAATTACCTCAGAATTCCTGAAGTGAAAATTGCTGATTCGGTTGGTGAGCATTCTTTTTTGGTTTTAGAATATTTGGAACAAGCCCCGCATGAAACTAATTTTTGGACAAATTTTGGAACGGGATTAGCCAAGCTTCATAAAGCCTCTGCAGACTATTTTGGATTGGATCATAATAATTACATTGGTTCATTACCACAATCAAATTGTAAAAAAGATAATTGGATAGATTTTTTTACTGAAGAACGCCTCAATTTTCAGCTGAGGTTGGCTCGCGATTCGCACTTGGTCGACAGCACTATTTTGAGTGCTTCTGAACGACTTTTTAAACGATTGAATGAGTTTATTCCCAAAGAGTCTCCAGCTTTATTGCATGGCGATTTATGGAGCGGGAATTTTATGGTTGGAGAAAATGCTGAGGCTTGCTTGATTGACCCTGCTGTTTATTATGGCCATCGTGAAATGGATCTTGCTATGACAAAGCTTTTTGGCGGATTCAATCAATCTTTTTATGATGCTTATCATCAAGAATATCCCCTAGAAAAAGGATGGGAAAAACGTATGGATATTTGTAATTTATATCCTTTGCTGGTTCATGTAAATTTGTTTGGCGGAGCTTATGTTTCGCAAGTGGTTTCTATCCTCAAAAGATTTTAATAGAGACCCTGAATCAAGTTCAGGGTGACGTCTTAAATAATCAAAGTTTGACTCATTAAATGAGTAGCCGTCATGCTGAACTGATTGGCTACGCCGAGCTTCGTTACACTTCGGTTCAGCATCTCAAAAATTTCTATTTAATACCTATTTCCCGAAAGATTTGATAAACTTCGGATTATGTGCTAATTTTGTTTCCCTAAAATAATAACGATGAATACAAACAATGTGGAGGATGAAAGTGGCAAAAAAGCTTCTTTAAATTTTATAGAACAAATCATTGAAAAAGAAATTTCTGAAGCTAAACATCAGGGAAGGGTGCATACTCGTTTCCCCCCTGAGCCTAATGGATATTTACATATTGGTCATGCAAAATCAATTTGCTTGAATTTTGGCTTGGCAAAAACTTTCAATGGTGTGTGCAATCTTCGCTTTGATGATACCAATCCGGTGAAAGAAGATGTTGAGTATGTTGACTCAATACAAGAAGATATTAAATGGTTGGGTTTTGATTGGGAAGATCGTTTGTATTATGCTTCTGATTACTTTGAACAATTATATGAATGGGCTGTAAAAATTATCAAAGCGGGTAAAGCATATATTGATGATCAAACAGCTGAAGAAATTTCTGCGACCAGAGGAACTCCATCTAAACCTGGTACTCTAAGTCCTTATCGTGATCGTACAATTGAAGAAAATTTAGATTTATTTGCACGTATGCGTAAAGGTGAATTTGAAGATGGTTCACGTGTGCTTCGTGCAAAAGTTGATATGGCTTCGCCTAATATGCAGCTTCGAGATCCTGCCATGTATCGCATCAAACATGCCCATCATCATCGTACAGGTGATAAATGGTGTATCTACCCCATGTATGATTTTGCCCATGGTCAATCTGATTTTATAGAGGGGATTACTAATTCTGTTTGTACACTAGAATTTGAGGTGCATCGTCCACTATACAATTGGTATTTGGATCAGATAGTTGAAGAAGGAGGCTATCGTCCTCAACAAACTGAATTTGCTCGTTTAAATATTAGCTATACAGTGATGAGTAAACGTAAGTTGTTGCAATTGGTTGAAGAAGGCCATGTAAATGGTTGGGATGATCCGCGAATGCCTACTATTTCTGGCTATCGTCGAAGAGGTTTTACTCCCGAATCCATCCGTAATTTTGCGGAACGCATTGGTATTGCTAAACGCGATAATGTAATTGATGTTGGATTTTTAGAGCATGCTGTTCGCGAAGATTTAAATAAAAAAGCCAATCGTGTGATGGCGGTTCTGGATCCTTTAAAAGTGATCATAACGAATTATCCTGAAGGACAAACAGAGGCCCTTGAAGTTGTTAATAATCCTGAGGATGAAACGGCTGGAAAACGTATCGTTAATTTTAGTCGTGAGCTCTATATTGAGCGTAGCGATTTTATGGAAGATGCCCCGAAGAAATTTTTCCGTTTAGCACCCGATCGTGAAGTTCGTTTGCGTTCTGCTTATATCATAAAATGCGAGAAAGTAATTAAAGATGAAAATGGTAATGTTACTGAATTACATTGTACATACGATGTCGATACTAAGAGTGGTACAGGAACAGCTCAGCGTAAGGTTAAAGGAACCATTCATTGGTTATCTGCCCCTCATGCAATGGAAGCTGAGGTTCGTTTATATGATCGTTTATTCGTGACTGAAAATCCGGATATAGCGGAAGAAGGAAAAGATTTTAAATCGAATATGAATCCAAATTCTTTACAAAAGATCACTGCTTTTGTAGAGCCATTTATGAAAGATGCGAAAGTGCTGGATAAAGTACAGTTTGTGAGAACCGGATATTTTTGTGTGGATAAAGATTCTACAACCGATAAATTAGTTTTCAATCGCACCCTTGCTCTTAAAGATTCCTGGGCGAAGCAGCAGAAAAAATAAAGGACACTAGATGGTCGTTGAGCGTAGTCGAAACGCTGTCGAAGCGTAAAATATTTGGGGTGTCATCTTAAGGTGACACCCTTTTTTTTTGATGAATATTTTGATTTCTACAATATATTTCCGAAGTTTACATAATAGAAGATGTTATTGCCTATTACCTTAACATCTGACTCGTATTACTCCCCAAATTTTAAGTTAGAATTGGCTTAGATGGTAATTTGTTAATAATTAAAGATATATAGATGTCATTTGATGATTATAGAGAAGAAAAAGTAAGCATTCTTAAATTTGTTTCATTTGTAGCAGCTTTGATAACTATTGGAAATTTTGTTCTTGCAATATCGAATTCGTTTAAATTACCCATACTTTATATACCTGAAATTGAGTTTGCTGAATTAGCTACAAATATTAGAATTTCTGTAACTCTTATTTTAGAGCTGAGCTTAGCTTCTTTTTTTGGGTATTCAATGTGTAAATCAATTAAAGTATTAAATACTCATGCCGCACCTTCATTTGTACTTGTTTTCTTAATATCCATTATTTCTGCTTGGGTATCATTTTTTAATATTGAATATGTTTTATTAGGAGGTGCTATTTTAAAAGGATTTTGGGAGTTGCTTGGGTTGTTTTTGCTATTATCACTGGCATATGGGATAGGAGCGTTTTTTATCTTCATTCATCATATGGATTTGAAATGTAACAAAGTTGTTACATTTCAAAACCCCAGAGTATTATACTTAATACAAGGAATAGCTTTTATTCTGTTATATATTGGAGTCTTGATTTAATTTATATTAAATGGCTTTTCTTATAGAATTTGCATTACTTAATTGGAATAGAAATTTAAGGCTTTTTGGGTAGAGATTTGCTAAAAATTCCATAACGAAACAAATTTAAAAATGATTTTATTGAGGCTTATCGTATGTATGAGCTTGTCGAAGGAAAGTCGAAACGTTATTTTAGATGAGTTTAATGATCATGATGGACATAAAAATCCTTCAGCAAATGCTGAAGGATTTTTTGAGGTCTCGAGCGGATTCGAACCGCTGTAGGAGCTTTTGCAGAGCCCAGCCTAGCCGCTCGGCCACGAGACC
>JAOZUV010000104.1 GCA_029938505.1 Bacteroidales bacterium
ATTGGGTAGTTTACAATTGCAAAGAGCCAAACAACAAATCATCGGACAATTGGCAATTTCACTTGAATCAAATCTTAGCGAAATGCTTTCGATGGGGAGAAGTTTATTAATGATGAATAAAATTGATAGCATTAGTGAGATTCACGACGCTATTGAAGCTGTTGATGCAGCCAAATTACAAGATATTGCAAACGAAATTTTTAACCCAAAACAATTAAGTATTTTAATTTATAATGGCGAATAATGATAAATTCTGATCTCGAAAAATACGCCGAAACCCATAGTTCAAAAGAGTCGAAACTTTTATATCGACTCAATCGGGAAACTCATTTAAAAGTGCTTATGCCCAGAATGCTTTCGGGTGCAATGCAAGGCAAATTACTAGAAATGCTCAGTTGCATGATCCAACCAAAAAATATTTTGGAAATTGGGACCTATACCGGTTATTCGGCAATTTGTTTAGCAAAAGGTTTAGCTGTTGATGGCGTTTTGCATACCATCGAAAAAAATCCCGAGCTTGAAAGTATCGCAAAAAAGTATTTCGCAGAAGCAGAAATTGAACATCAAATTAATTATTATTTAGGAAATGCATTGGAGATTATTCCTCAAATTGATGAATATTTTGACTTGGTTTTTTTAGATGCCGACAAAGAGAATTATCTGAATTACTATCATCTTATTTTTGATAAAATAAAATCAGGAGGCTATATTCTTGCTGACAATGTTTTTTGGTCGGGAAAAGTGCTTACAACACCCGATCCTCATGATAAAGAAGCTATCGGAATCATTGAGTTCAACGAATTTATTCAGCAAGATGAAAGAGTAGAAAACGTTATGCTACCACTCAGAGATGGTCTGAGTTTGATTAGGAAGAAATAATCATTGAGCACAATCAAAATCACACTTCGGCTCCGCTCAGTGTTCTTTATAAAACAAAAAAGGATAGCCAAACAAGCTACCCTTCCAGTATTTTAATTAAAGATCTTACACCTTGAACTTATATTCAATCTTCGAAAGCTCTTCGTTAGCTTTTACAATCTTACTTTTAAGGTTCTCTTTATACTCAACTGTTTTTGCAAAAAGGGCTGTATTATCAGTTGCCAAAATTTGTGCTGCTAAAATACCCGCATTTAAAGCACCATTAATTCCCACAGTAGCAACAGGAATACCGGGAGGCATTTGAACAATTGCCAACAAAGAATCCATTCCATCTAAACTTGCTTTAATAGGAACTCCAATAACTGGCATCGGAGTCATAGCTGCAATTACGCCTGGCAAATGCGCAGCCATTCCTGCTCCAGCAATAATCACACGAATACCGCGACTATAAGCACCTTTTGCAAACTCTTCAACTTTTTCGGGTGTACGATGTGCCGAAAGGGCATTCAATTCAAACGGAATTTCTAGGTTATTTAAAAAATTAGCAGCTTTTTCCATCACTGGAAGATCGGAAGTGCTACCCATAATAATACTTACAAGAGGCTTCATATCGATTGATTATTTTTTATTTATGAATGATTATTGAATGCAAAATTACACTTAAATTTTTTATTTCTAAAGCTCCGCACTATCAATCCTTTAAAATACTAATTTTGTAGCTTTAATTTTAGCATCTCAATAATAAATTTATGGAAGTATCAAAAGAAGTTATTCAAGTATTGGATAAAAAATTTGCACCTAGTATTAGAGCTGATGTAATTGAAGCAGCCGTTCAAAAAATAGCTGATCGTATGAATAAAGATCTGGCTGGTAAAAACCCACTTTTTATCATAGTTCTGAACGGAGCTTTTATGTTTGCATCCGATTTATTGAAAAAAATTAATTTCGAATGTGAATTATCCTTCGTAAAATTGTCATCTTATGTAGGAACACAAACCACCAATACTGTTCGCGAACTCATTGGCTTGGATCGTGTTTTGGCAGGTCGTACGGTAGTTATCGTAGAAGATATCATTGACACGGGAATTACCATGGCACACACCCTTCCATTACTCAAAAAACTTGAGGCTGAAGAGGTAAAAATTGCCACTCTACTTTTCAAACCAGATGCTTTCCAAAAAGATTATCATATTGATTATGTAGGCATAAAAATTCCAAATGATTTCATCATTGGTTATGGCTTAGATTATGACGGTTATGCTCGTAACCTTCCAGAAATTTATACTTTAGTAGAATAAAATGGCACATTCAAATTTTGTTGATTACGTAAAAATAAATTGCCGATCAGGTAGTGGAGGCAAAGGTTCGTCTCACTTCCGTAGGGAAAAATACATCCCAAAAGGTGGTCCCGATGGCGGCGATGGAGGTCGTGGTGGACATATCATCCTTAAAGGAAGTTCACAACTATGGACTCTCCTGCATTTGCGTTACACCAAACACATTCGAGCCGATCATGGCGAAGCAGGGAGTGGCAGTGGTAGTCATGGAGCCGATGGCAAGGATGTCATTGTAGAAGTGCCTTTAGGTTCGGTTGCAAAAAATCCTGAAACGGGCGAGCAAATATGTGAAATCACTGAAGATGGTGAAACCCATATTTTAGTGAGAGGCGGACGTGGTGGATTGGGTAACGAACATTTCAAAACCTCCACTAATCAAGCACCCAAATATTCGCAACCAGGTGAAGATAGCATCGAAGAATGGGTAATTATCGAATTAAAATTATTGGCCGATGTGGGTTTGGTTGGATTTCCAAATGCCGGAAAATCAACTTTGCTTTCGGTAGTTTCGGCAGCTAAACCCGAAATTGCAGATTATCCATTTACAACCCTACGCCCTAATTTAGGGATAGTTTCCTATCGAAATAATCGATCGTTTGTAATTGCAGATATTCCTGGGATTATTGAAGGCGCCCATGAAGGTAAAGGCCTCGGACTTCGCTTTCTTCGACACATTGAACGTAACTCCATGCTCTTATTTATGGTTCCAGCAGATTCGGATGACATCCGTAAAGAATATGCTATTTTATTGAATGAACTTAAGCAGTTCAATCCTGAGTTATTGGACAAAGAGCGATTACTAGCCATTACAAAATGTGATATGTTGGATGAAGAACTTATTGCTGAAATGAAAAATGAATTACCCAAAGTGGAAACTATTTTTATTTCGTCTGTGGTTGGAATGGGAATTACTGAATTGAAAGATGCTATTTGGAGAAAACTGAATTCTTAATATAAATCGTCATGCTGGAAAAACTAATCCATTTTGATCAAGAACTATTTTTAGCTTTAAACGAAGCTCATAATTCTTTTTTCGATTTTATAATGTATTGGGCCAGCGACAAACTCATTTGGATTCCTCTGTACTTATTTCTTTTGCTTCTTGTTTTTATCAAACTCCGTTGGAAAGGTGTTTTTGTTTTGATTGCAATAGCCGCATTAATTACACTAAGCGATCAAGCATCTGTCCAACTTTTTAAAGATGTCTTTAAACGCCTCCGCCCTTGCCACGAACCATTGCTCGATGGTATGGTTCATTTAGTAAAAGGCCATTGCGGAGGTAAATACGGATTTGTATCCTCACATGCTACCAATGTTTTTGCCATTGCCACATTTATGAGTTTATTTTTTAGAGAAAATTACAGATACTCCACTTTGGCTTTAATGCTTTGGTCTTCATTCGTAGCTTACAGCCGAATCTATCTGGGTGTACATTATCCCGGAGATGTTTTAGGTGGAGCTATTTTGGGTGCATTAATCGGAATAATTGTTTATAAATTATATTCGTGGATGAGTCTCAAATTTTCAAAACCGTAGGTTATGGATAAACGCAAACAATCTTTTTCTTTCAAAAAAAGACTTGAAAGTTTTAAATATGCTTTCAATGGACTTTGCTTATTGATTCGTGATGAACACAATGCTCGGATTCATTTATTCTTTGCCACTCTTGCCATTGCTGCCGGATTTTATTTTAATATCCACTACATCGAATGGCTCATCCTCATCCTGACCATAGGCTTTGTTTTTGTAGCTGAATTTTTCAATTCTTCTATCGAGGCTTTGGCTGATAAAATCAGTGAGAAAGAAGATCCTTTGATCAAAAAATCAAAAGATATAGCTGCGGGTGGGGTGCTGTTTACTGCAATTATTTCTGTTATTGTCGGACTGATTATTTTTGGGCCAAGGTTGTTGAAATTGTTTTAGTCATTCGATAGAAATTCAATGGTAATACGGTGGTGATACTTTGTAATACAATTGTGAAAAAACAAAAATCTTTCAATACTTCCTTATTTCATTGTTTGTAATTTTTTAAAAATCACCAAACCTCAAATCAACAATCAATAAAATCCTGAGTCAAGCTAGGGGTGACATACTCAATTTTTCTGTCATCTCGAACAAAGTGAGAGATCTCAGAATCAGAATTATTGTGAACCCAAAAAAGATTTCTCTTCCGATAAATCGGAATCGAAATGACAAAAATACAGCAGGGACGGCATCCTCATTGAGGATGCCGTCCCTATGATTTTAACACTATTATTCCCTTTTAAGATTTACATTCCATAAGCTCTTCCCTCTAATTTTTCAATCACCACTTTATAGCAATTTACATCCTTAACAGCAGGATCATTATATTTAAACTCACGCTTGGTATAATTTGCCATAACGGCATTTAAGGCTTCAACTTTTTTATCCATATCAGTGATAAACTCAACTTTACCATAAGCTAATACCGAACGATAACGCCAACTATAACTACAAGCCACATGTTCGTCTCGATATTTCATTTCATAATCGGTACTGAAAGCCACACAAACCTCATTGTTATTTTTTAAGATGTTAATTTTTTTACCCGTTTGCGCCGAATGTAAAAAAATCTCATCATTGGCATATCCAAAGTTAAATGGCAAAACATAAGGTTTATTATTTTCGTCTACCATGGCCACATGACAAACATCACACTTATTGATAATTTCTTCCAATTGGGGTTTGTGATCTAATACTCTACTTTTCATAATTCTAACTATTTTTTATGGTCATATTGAGCGGAGTCGAAATATGACGTTCAGGCTTCGACTCCGCTCAGCCTAACTTACTATTAATTTTAAAAGATTGTTGAGGGGCCATTTTCGCCAAAAATATAGGATATTATACTCAGGAAAAGGCTGAATAATAAGGCCCATCCAAAACCATCGACCTTAAAACCCGACACCATTTTCCCTGCCAAATACACTATAAAAGCATTGATAAAAAACAGAAAAAAACCAAGTGTCATTATAGTGATTGGAATTGTTAGCACGACCATAATTGGACGTAGAAAAATATTTAACAGAGCCAAAACTAATGCAACAACAATGGCGCTCCAAAAGCTCCGAATTTGAACTCCGGGTGTGATCCAGGCAGTCAGAATAATGACAACTGCCGAAATTAAAAGTTTAATTAAGAATTCCATTTTTCTCTAATTTTTTATAAAAATACGTTTTGCTTTTCTTAATACAAAGCTGAAAAATCAATACTTAGAAAAGCACTTATTTCATAATCTTTTTGACCAGGCAAAAGAAGTGCACGAAAACCCACATTTAGGGGAGCCAGAAAACTAAGAAAATGAACTTGTGCCTGAAATTCGGTTCCTATAGAAAAATAATGCTCATTGAATCCGGGTGCTGTTCCGTAAGCATAATCATAAAATAAAGCCATGGTTATACGCTTGACATACATCAATGAGTTTAAATCCCAATCGGGATAACTTATGGGGAATTTATAATCGACACTTACACGTAAATAATCATGTAAAGGCGGTCTGGACATCCCTCTGATAAACGGAACAACATTTGAGGGGTTGTAATAACCAACGGTTCGAAGTTGAGCTGCTCCATATAATTTAAAGCCATGATGTTTCATAGCACCAGGCATATAAGTGGTTAATTCCATTGAAAGCATATTACTTTTATGCAAGGATGTAAATGGTGTATGAGTATATCTTATACGGCCAACAACACCCCATTTAGGATATAAATCTCGAAGCGATAATCGCAAATAATGAAAAGCAACAAATCCGTACTCCAGACTTTGAAAACTTGATTCTTCAAATTCCAAATCAACTTTATTTTCAATATTTCGATGAGTATTTTCAAAACGAACAAAAGGCGTCAGTCCACTTACAAACTTATTCTTCGAAAAATTTAATGGTTGACTAATCCCAATACTAGTTTCAAATTCATTAAATAAAAATTGAATTTCATGCATTTGATCAAGTGAGTCAGCATATCTATAAATACCTCTTTCCTTACCATAATCAACATTCAAATCAACAACAGGATACCAACCACGATATTCGATTTTTGCATAATATTTACCTAATTCTTCATTTAAATCATACTCGTAACCCAAGCTAGTAATGGCTGTTCCTAACACATTTTGCGACATAAATGTTAAGCCGGGCTTTGCTTCGTAATCATCCAAATCCATGGAAAATGGATACCACGAATGAAAATTGAAAAGCCCATTTATTTTGGGATATTTTTTTATATCAAAACTTTCCATATTCTCCTTATCCACCTCAACAATCCCTCTTTCTTGCACTGCCATTTCATCGGCAAAGCTAAATTGCTGATGCTTAACCTCCTCTAATGGAAGCTCTTTCTGAAGATCAATATTTTGTTTTAGCAATCCATATCCATTCGAAGAATAGTTAGAAAAGATGAGTTGTTTTTTCGATGAATTTAAAGTATAATTTCCAACACCGAATTTTACAGAAGTAATTTGAGTGATGTTTTTAGTACTTCTATCAAAAGCATACACATTGTCGATACCTGAATAGGAAGCAATAAAAAATATACGGTTGCCAACAAATTGAGGTCTGGAAATTTCAGCAAAAGAAAAATTAAGAAGATCATCTCTTTGTCCATTTTCAAGATTGAGGATACGAATGTTTTTCCCTTTTCCGTTAAGAATAGTCATCACAATTTCATTCCCATCAGCCGACCATATAGGATGCATTAAAAATGCTCCATCTTGAGATTCAAATCGGGCAATTTCATTACCGTTGGCTACCTCTAAAATAATTAAGGAATATTTATTTGCAGGT
>JAOZUV010000105.1 GCA_029938505.1 Bacteroidales bacterium
GTCAAAATTGCACTCCCTGCAAAAAGTAAAAAATATTGCCAATCTAAGTTAGAAAAACTCCCCTCCTGCATCAAACCTAAACCGACATAAACAGCTGAATAAGTTAAAAATATCATAAACGAACTAATAAAAAATTGAACTCTTTTCTGCAATTGAACAACACTAATAATGACAATAATACCAGCTATAAGTTGAGAGAAAACAAATTCAAAACTATTCGGAACAAGAAAACCTATTATAATTATGGTTATAATATGCACATATAAAGCAGGGCGTGTATCAAAAAATGCTCGAACAATAATCGGAATAATACATATTGGCACCATATACAAATAGCCAACATTATACTTTATAACCAAACTTGTAATAAAAACCATCATAATAATGAGCAATAGTATCAAGGAAACTTTCTTATTGCTCATAAAAATATCTCTACGGAAATACATCAGGAAGAAAAACAAAACAATGATTGAAATTGAGATCAAAATAACCAGTCCAGCTAATATCATATAATAACTGGCTTTAGATCCCAATTGCGATTCATATTCTTGTCGCATCGATTCTAAGATCATATACTTTTCACCAATAACTAACTCTCCTTTTGAAATAATTCTCTCACCACTCTGAACCATTCCTCTGGCCAAAGAAATATTTTTCAAAGCAATTTCACGCTCATTATTCGTTTTTTCAGCATCAAATCTTACATTTCTAAAAAGAGAATTTTCAAGGGTTGAAATCAACAGCAATGTATCTAGATTTTGCTTTCCTGACAAATCTTTCTTTAAAAACTCATGTGCCTTTTGAATGGTAAATAAATCAGATAAAAATATAGTTCTAGCTTCATTTCCATTAATTAATACAAGCTGATCTTCCGATTTAATCTTTTCAGCTTCGGGTAATGATTCAACGATTCCAATTTCAGCAATTGTATTAAATAGGGATTGGCAAGCTATCCAATTTCGCTCTTTCGATTTAGCGTAAGAAGGATTATTTGTGTATCTGGTATTCCAGTTATTTTCAAAACGGCTAATTAACTCTGCTGATTTTTCATCAACTATATCAACATCAAAAATAAAATAGGGTTTTACTTGCAATAGAATTCGTTCGCGTTCCAAATCAATCTCCTCTTGTGGCTTAAGAATCGCAAAATCATGAGATGCCATTAAATCTTTATGCATCCATGGTCGTCCTTTCTGAAATTCATATTTAAACTTACCTTGTTTGGGGAAAATAATAACCAACAATATCACTGCTAATAAAAACAAGGCAATTTTATATATGTATAAACGATATTCTCTCACTAATTTCAGTAAATCTTTCATCTCTTCAGTATTTAAATCAAAAATATAAATAATTCCAGAATACTTAGGCTATTTAGCATATATTTAGTAACATTGTATACTATCATAACCTATAATTTTAAGTTCAAATATGGAATTTGGAGTTTGCACATTTAGTATTATTCCGATACGATCAGCCCCTCTACATCAATCAGAAATGGTGAACCAAATGCTTTTTGGTGAGCTTTGTAAAATATCAGAAAAGCAAGGTGAATGGCTTCATATCAATTTAATACACGACAATTATGAGGGTTGGATAAATCAAGCTCAGCTATATCAAATTTCAGAAGAAGAGTTTAAACGTTTAAATACTATTGATCCTTATCATTCTTTAGAATTGGTTGAACTCATTAAGAATAAAACCAATAATCAGATTTTTTCGATCCTGCTGGGCAGCTCGCTTTATTCTGAACGAAAAAAAGAATTTCAAATTTGTGAGACAGAATATGCTTTTGAAGGCAATCAAAGTGAACCTTTAAAATCGGTTGACAGGAAACAATTACTCGAAAATGCATATTTATATTTACATGCACCCTATTTATGGGGTGGCCGTTCGCCTTTCGGAATTGATTGTTCTGGACTTGCGCAAATGACTTATAAACTCTCTGGGGTGAATATTTTTAGAGATGCTTCACAACAAGCTACACAAGGAGAAACTATAAATTTTCTTTCAGAAGCTAAAAAAGGAGATCTCGCTTTTTTCGATAACGAAGAAGGAGAAATTACCCATGTTGGCATACTCATTTCAGGAAATAGCATTATTCATGCACACGGAAAAGTTCGTATCGATCAAATCGATCACCAAGGAATTTATGATTGGGAAAAAGGCAGCTATACCCATAATTTAAGGATCATTAAAAGTTTGATCTAAATACTGCCAATTTTTACATATCTCAATGACATTTTTTCGCATTTCTCATTCCTAATTTAGATGCATGTATAAATTACAATGCATAGCTCCACTAATAGAGCATCTTACAAATTAAAGCGTATAAATACCACCAACTGGCATAATTTCTGCTATATGCTATTTTTTTTATCTAAATATCTATATACATTAATTTAAAATTACAAAACAATGCTGTACACCAACTTAAATCACATCGAAAGTAAAGACACTTTTAAAAATACTATTGAAAATAATGAGAATGTCATGATCTGTTGTGGACGTATGGGACCAATGTGTCTTCCAGTTTATGATATCATGGAACAATTAGAAAACAGTGAGGATTATAAGCATATTGCATTCAGAGATATGGATTTTGACACAAATGAGGCAAGTGTTATCAAAGAACTTTCCGAAACCAAAGGTTTCATGGGTTTACCTTTCACAGTGTATTTAAAAAAAGGGAAAGTAGTTCGCGCTACAAGTAGCATTCAATCAAGAGATGATGTCACTTCAATTTTGAACGAAGAATTCAAAAAATAAACAAATGCAGAACCAAAATTACGATGTAATAATATTGGGTGGTGGACCTGCCGGCTTAACGGCAGGCATATATCTTTCCAGAGCCAAATTAAAAACATTGATACTTGATCAAGGAATTATTGGTGGACAAATGATTTTGTCATATGAAATAGCTAATTACCCAGGTGTAGAAAAAACAACTGGGTTTCAATTATCTAATATCATGAAAAAACAAGCCCTGAGTTTTGGTTGCGAAATACGGTCTAATATAAAGATAAGTTCCATTGATTTTGAGTCTGAGATCAAAAAAGTAGAGATCAATGGAGAGACAACATTTATGTCAAAGGCAATTATATTAGCCACAGGGGGTAAATCACGCGCTCTAGGTATTAGTAGGGAAGATAAGTTTAAAGGGAAAGGCATTTCATATTGTGCCACTTGCGATGGCGATTTTTTTCAAGACAAAGAAATTATTGTTGTGGGCGGCGGAAACACAGCACTTGAAGAAGCGGTAAGCCTGACAAAATATGCTAAAAAAATAAGCATAGTTCATCAATTTAACCATTTTCAAGCTTTTGAACATGCAATTACTGAAGCAGAAAAAAATGAGAAAATCGAATTTATATTAAATTCTCGTATCACTAAATTCGATGGTGATCTTGCACTAAAATCGGTAACAATAGAAAATATCAATACAAAAGAAGTGAAAAAGAAAAATATTGACGGTGTATTTATTTTTATTGGATACGAAGCCAACACAAATTTTTTAAACAACAAATGCATCACACTTAACCAATGGAACGAAATTGTAGTTGATCAAAATCTAAAAACCAACATTGAGGGTGTTTTTGCAGCTGGCGATGCCATCCATAAACGCTATAGGCAAATATCTACTGCAGTTTCTGATGGTACTATTTCGGCACTAAATGCCGCCGACTATATTCTATCAAAAGAACAAAGTTTAACTAAATCAGTATAAATTAATTCTAAATATCAGATTTCGTTTTGCGGTTTAAAATAAAAGATTAAATTTGCCGCGTATTGAAATAATTCTTCGGGGCAGGGTGACCCACTTATTTATAAGTAGGAATTCCCGACCGGCGGTTAAAGTCCGCGACTTCCGATTTATCGGAACTGATCCTGTGAAATTCAGGTACCGACAGTATAGTCTGGATGATAGAAGTATTATTGATCGATTGACACCTATATTGCTTAGGTTATCTACTTTTTGTTGAAGTTGATTCAATTGATATATTATCCAAGCCCTGAAAATATTATTCAGGGCTTTTTGTTTAATAATTAATTGTAATCTAAAATGGAAATGAAATTGAAGAAATTAATCAGCGCAGTAGTAATCTTTATTTTTATTACTTCTCAAACCTTTGCATCAACCTTAGTAAGCGGAAAATTAGTTAGCAGTGATTTATTGAGGCCAATTATGGGAGCCAATATTTATCCCTCAAATAATTTACAAAATGGAACGACTTCTAATCAGAATGGGTATTTCTCTTTAACATTAACAAGTACTTCAAAAGAAATAATCATCAGTTTAATTGGATATGAAAAACAAAGTATCCAACTTAATGAAAGTAATGCAGATAAATTAAATCTCGACACTATAAAACTTTCACCTCAAACAATTGATCTCGAAGAAATAAAAATATTTGCATCAATAGCAGAAAAACGAAAAACTCCTGTTTCGGTCACCACCATAAAAGCCGAAATGATCGAGAAAAAATTAGGCGATCAAACCTATCCTGAAATTCTAAAACAAACACCTGGGATTTACGCAACACGAACTGGAGGAGGAAGTGGTGATGCTCGTGTAAGCCTCCGAGGTTTCAGACAAGAAAATATAGCCCTCCTATTAAATGGAATACCAATTAGTAGCGTTGAAAATGGTTTAGTATATTGGAATAATTGGATTGGTTTAGCCGAAGCAACAAAAATGATTCAGGTTCAAAAAGGTCTTGGAGCCTCAAAGGTAGCTCTTAACTCATTGGGAGGAACTATAAATATTATTACAAAATCCACCGAAACGAAAAAAGGAGGATCAATCCAGCACTCCATGACATCTTATGGCAATCAAAAAACAACTTTTAGTTTTTCAACGGGTTTAATGGATAATGGATGGGCTATGACATTCCTGGGTTCAAGAACCTCAGGCGATGGTTATATTGATGCCACCTATGTTGATGGCTGGTCTTATTTCTTATCTACGGGAAAACAATTTGGGAAAAAACACAAAATTGTTCTTACACTTTTGGGTGCACCTGAAAAACATGGCCAACGAAACTTTATGCTTTCACAAACAGAAGTTGATCAGTATGGAATAAAATTTAATAAAGATTGGGGAAGTTATAATGGCGAATTAAATAATGCTTCTGAAAATTTTTATCATAAACCACAACTTAGCATTAACCATTATTGGAATATCAATAAAAAAACATTCTTAGCAACATCGGCTTATATCTCAGTTGGGAATGGAGGTGGAAAATGGACAGAATCATTTAACTACGGCTCTACTTTATTTCAATACCGAAATCCAAGTCAACAAATTGATTGGGAATCGGTTTATAATTTGAATGCAAATAATACAGATATTTTTGATTTAGGTGGGGATGAAACCGTCAATGGGTATTCGAAGATTATCCAAACAAATTTTTTAGCAAGTCATATCTGGACAGGAGTTTTATCAAATCTGGAATATAAAATAAATGATAACTTTAAGCTAATCTCCGGTTTTCATTATCGATACTTTAAATCTAAACTACAGGAAAAAGTAAGAGATTTATTGGGAGGTAATTTCTGGATCGACAATTATGCATGGGCTCTGGAAGGTGCTGGAGGCCGAAATAAAATTAAAGCCGTTGGTGACGTCATTAATGTTGATAACGGGGCACTCATCCACTTTGGACATATTTTTAATCAGCTCGAGTATAATACAAATCATGTAAATGCTTTCATAGCAGCTTCTGCTTCTAAAACTTGGTATCAAAGAGAAGATAGATACAATTACCTTTCCAACACTAAAAGCGTTGTTGTTACAAAACCTGGATTTGATCTTAAGGGAGGTTTAAATATTAATCTCGATGATTTGAATAATCTTTATTTCAATATGGGGTATTATTCAAAGGCTCCTTTATTTAAATTTGTTTTTCCAAATTATAATAACTCAGCTACCATTGATATTTCAAACGAACATATTTTCGCCATGGAATTGGGTTATGGTTTAAAAACAGATGTCCTAAATTTTAAAGCCAACGCTTATTATACTTATTGGAGTGATGTTTCCATATTATCAAAAGAGTATATTCAATTAGAAGATAATTCTCAAACAAGAGCATTGGTGAAAGGTTTAGATGCCCTACATATGGGTATTGAAGTTGAGTTAGGCATACATCTCAAAAAGAATCTAGAAATCGGATTAATGACTTCTTTGGGTAATTGGAAGTGGAAAAATGATGTTGTTGCCGACATTTTTGACATCAATAATAACTTAGTTGGAACTACCGAAGTTTATGCAAACGGATTAAAAGTTGGGGATGCTCCCCAAACTCAAATGGGTGTATTTTTAAAAAGTATGATTTTCAATACATTTAGCTTTGAGCTTGATTGGACATTTAATGACCATTTATATGCTGATTTTGATCCAACTAATAGGGGTATTAGTACTGATCGCCAACAATCATTTCAACTCCCATCCTATCATTTAGTAGATGTTCATTTTGGGTACTCTTATACATTATTTAATAATCAGGCTTTTATAGGAATCAATGCGTATAACCTCTTCAATACGAATTACATTATGAGAGGGCAAGATGGAGCAAATCATAATCTGGATACATTCCTTGGTTACTGGGGTTTTGAAAGAACTTTTAATATTCAATTCAAGCTTAATTTTTAAGTTAATAATTTATCAACAGCTTAACTAGGATAGTTTACTATTTATCAATAGTTTACATTTTACGTAACAAATATGTTAATAAATGTTAATATTATTATGTTTCATAAGGGCTACCAATTCCATAAATTTACATTTACAAACAAAAAATTTAGGAATCAAACAACCAAAAATTTAAACAAGCGCTTATGAAAAAGTATTACAAGTTTTTTATGATTGTTGTTATCACATGCTTTAGCAGTGCAATTTTTGCACAAGGTGTAACAACATCCGGTATCAATGGTAAAGTTATCGATGAACAAGGAGAGGCTTTACTTGGTGCAACAGTACTTCTTACTGAAACATCGACAGGTACATTCTACG
>JAOZUV010000106.1 GCA_029938505.1 Bacteroidales bacterium
ATTCCATGTCAACTGAGCAATCAAATAAAGTTGAAAAGTTATACTATACCATCGGAGAAGTATCTAAGATGTTTAATGTTAATACTTCTCTGATTCGGTTTTGGGAGAAGGAATTTGAAATCATCAAACCAAAAAAGAATAAAAAAGGGAATCGTCTTTTTACTCAAAAAGATGTCGATAATTTTCATGTCATTTATCATTTGGTAAAAGAGAAAGGATATACTCTAAATGGAGCTAAAGAGCGCTTGGCTCAAAATTCTGAAGGTGTTGAATCAAACACTGAAGTCATTAAAACTCTGAAAGAAATTCGTGCTTTTTTAATTGATGTGAAAGGTAAATTGTAATCCTATTAAAGAATTCAATTTTATAAATTTTGAATCAGAAAAATAGATTACGATTAATAATAGCTGTTTCGACTAAGATAACCCTGAACATATTCCCTAATCCCTGCTTCTAAAGTATAGAATGGTGCATCATAACCAATGGATCGAAGTTTTTTCATATTTGCTTCGGTAAAGTATTGGTATTTATTCCGGATATCGATAGGAGTATCAATATATTCAATGTTCTCCTCTTTGTCCAAAGCTTTAAAAGTTGCTTTAGCCAAATCGAGGAATGAACGTGCAACTCCAGTACCTAAATTATAAAGTCCAGATTCTTTTTGATTGTCTTTCAAAAAACATAAAACATTTACCAAATCTTTAACATAGATAAAGTCTCTGAGTTGTTCTCCATCCTTGAAATCAGGATTGTGCGAACGGAATAATTTAACTTTTCCAGTCTCCAAAATCTGTTTGTAGGAATGAATAATTACCGAAGCCATTCTGCTTTTGTGATATTCATTAGGACCGTAAACATTAAAAAATTTTATCCCTGCCCAAAATGGAGGGTTTTCGGTTTGTTCAAGTACCCACTTATCAAATATATTTTTTGATTCCCCATAAGGGTTTAAAGGTTTGAGTTTATCAACGATTGAATGATCATCATCATAGCCATATTCACCTAATCCGTAAGTAGCTGCTGAGGAGGCATAGATCAGTGGGATGTTGTATTGTGTGCAGGCTTTCCAAACATCTTTACTGTAATTAATATTCAGTTTTTCGAAGATACTCATATCAGATTCAGCAGTATCGGTGCGTGCACCAATATGGAAGATAAAATCTACTTCACTGTGATTAGTGTTTAACCAATCAAGAAATTCCTCACGATGAACTTGTTCTTTGTACTTTTTATCAGCAAAGTTTTTGTTCTTTTCTGGATTTGAAAAGTCATCAACAATAACAATATTTTCAAAACCCTTGGTATTCATTTTGCCTACGAGGCAACTTCCTATAAAGCCGGCGGCGCCTGTTACAACAATCATATTCTTAAATTTAATTTTTCAAAGTTTCAGGATCAAATCCAAAAGCATTGTACATTTTAGTAAATATATCAATATTTTCCATGAAGCCAATAAACTTTTCTGCTTGAGGTCCAAAAGCGAGAATAGGTACCATTACAGCCGAATGATGATCGGTTCCAAATTCTCCTTTGACTTCTCCTTTTTCAAGATCACCATCAATAATAGCATAGCCCCCAGTTTCGTGATCTGCAGTGATGATTACTAATGTTTCCCCATTTTTTTCAGCGAAATCAAGTACGACTCCAATCGTATTATCAAAATCTTGTACTTCTTCAACTAATAAATCAGAGTTGTTATCGTGACCAGCCCAATCAATTTGAGAGCCTTCAATCATCAAAAAGAAACCATTTTTTTCTTTTTTTAAAGTTTCAATGGCTTTGATTGTTGATTGACGGAGCATATCTCCACGACCTTTTGAAAAATATGGAGGATGCTCATCATAGATTAGTGCTGCTAGTTTTTTGCCATTATAAGCCTTTACTTTATCTAAACTTAAAACAATATCATAACCTTTAGATTTTAATTCGGTAACTAAATTTCTATTATCTTTTCGTTTAGTAAAATGCTTTAATCCCCCGCCAATAAAAACATCAATGTCTGTATCCAGAAAATCGGCAGCAATTCCTTCATAATTGTAACGCATAGGTTCGTGTGCTACAAAAGAGGCTGGTGTTGCATGAGTTATTGCACAAGTTGCTACCATGCCAGTTGCCTTTTGATACATCTCTGCATAATGTAAAATTGAATTCAATGGGATAGAATCTGGGCTCATGCCAATAAACTTATTGTTGGTTTTTTGTCCGCAAGCAAGTGCTGTTCCACCAGCACCTGAATCTGTGATTAAATTATTGGCAGAATAGGTTTTTGAAAAACCAATGTATTTGCATCTTTCAGCGTTTAAAAAGCCTTTGTTCGCAACATAGCCCGAGTATAACTGACTTACTCCCATGCCATCGCCTATCATTAAAATTATATTTTTTGGATGTACTATTTTATTTTCCTGTTTCTTTTCCTGACAGGAAATAAATAAAAACAAGCCCAATATGAGATAAATTATTTTTTTCATTTATTTTGTGTTTTTTGCTTTAATGCGTGATGGAAGCTCAAGTCCATAGCCTGAAGCTTTGTCTTCACGTTTTAATAAAATGGCGAAAATTACTCCTAAAATTCCAAGACTTGCCAGCATCAGAATAACCCATTTATAATCATAGGTTGCTCCAGCTTGCAGTGTTTCAGGTGTAATGTTTGGGTTTGTTCTGTCCAATACAATTCCAATGAGTAATGGAACTGCCCATAAACCAAGATTCTGAATGGTGAACATCGCTCCATAAGCAGTTCCAATTTTATGTTCTTCCACAATTTTTGCAACTGAAGGCCACATGGCTGCAGGAACCAATGAGAAGGCAACACCTAAGAATAACATTGGGATGGAAGGATGTATCATTGTAAAAGCAAATGTTAGATAAATGACTACCAGCAATAGCGATCCATAGATCATCAGACTGGCACTTTTCCCGTAACGATCAACTAAAAAGCCGATAATGGGAGTGAAAGTAAATGTTCCAATGGCTAAAATTGCAGCAATTTTACCACTTAAGCTTTGATCAATTTCTCCAAATTTATTTAAGAAAAAGTCGGCCGAGAATGATTGAAATGGAAATACTGCTGAGTAAAATGTAAGACAAATAAGTGTAACAAATATGAAAGAACGGTTTGTGAGTAGCACCCATAGGTCGTTGATTTTGAACTCATCTTTGGCGGTTCTAAGTTGAGTATGCTCAATTTGATTATCTAGTTTCCGGTCGAAGAATGTATAGACAAAGAATGCAAGTAAACCGATGCAGAGTAAAAGTACAGAGAACCAAATTGCTATTGTCCAATGTGAAGCTAGTTGGGAGATATCATATGTGAAGTAAAACGCTGCTGCACCTCCTAAACGTGCAATACCAATCTTTGTCCCAAATGCCAAAGCCAGTTCTTTTCCTTTAAACCATTTTACAATGGTTTTGCTGATGACTACAATACTAGTTTCGGCTCCCAAACCAAATATAAATCGACCCAGCAACATCATTTTTAATTCGGGCGAATAATTGGTTAAAAAGGAATCCATTAATCCGTAAAAAGGACCGCCATTAGTGTAAAATGTACTGGCTCCATATGCAGTAACAATTCCACCGGCAGTCATTAAGCTTACAAAAGTTAAACCCGTCCTACGAATCCCTATTTTATCTAAAATGATCCCACCAAAAATCGCCATTAATAAAAAGGTATTCGGGAAAGAATACATAGAAACAAATAAACCAAAGTCAGATGAATCAAAGCCAAATTCAACTTCAAGTGTTTGTTTTAGTGGAGATATAGTGTCATAAAAATAATAGTTCGCTGCTTGAACAAATGCAACTAAAAGGAGGATACCCCAGCGTACAGCTACCTTATCCTTCATGCTTTTTTTTATCAGCTCCATAGTGTTATTTTTTTTCTACTTTCGCATTTGAAGGTAATTCAAGACCATAACCTGAGGTTTTATCATCCCATTTGAGTAATAATGCAAAAATGAGCCCCAGTACACCAAATAATGCAAACATCAGTATTGTGGGGGTATAAACTAGCTTGGAGCCCGTTTCTATCATTTCAGGTGTAATATTTGGATTGGTTCTGTCAAGGATGGTTCCTGCAAGTATTGGGATTGCAAATAGTCCTAAGTTTTGTAATGAAAACATAGTTCCGTAGGCAGTTCCAATTCTGTATTCAGGAACAATTTTGGCTACAGCTGGCCACATGGCTGCAGGAACTAATGAAAATGCAATGCCTAATAAAATCATCAATACGTATGGATTGATAGTAGTTAGACCAAATGAAAGATGAACAATAATTAATAATAAAGATCCATAGATCATAAGTGATGCACTTTTCCCTTTTTTATCAACAAACCAACCAAATATGGGAGTAAATAAAACAGTACCATAAGGGAGAAGAGAAGCAAGATCTCCGCTTGATTCTCGCGATATCCCAAATTTATGATAAAAAAAGTCGGGAGCAAATTTCAAAAAAGGGAAAACGCCTGCATAAAAAGTCACACACAGAAGAGTTATAAATATGAATGAGCGATTGGTAAATAATTTTGTAAGGTCAGTCAGTTTAAATTCCTCATCTTTATCTAATAGCGAAACTTTGGATTGTAGTTGCTTGTCAAGTTTTACGTCGTACATGATATAAATCAGAAATGTAAGAAATCCAATAAATAATAACATAACTGCAAACCAGATTGGGAATGTCCAGTTGTCCCCCAATATTAATCTAGGAGATAAATTAAAAGCCAATGCAGTACCAATACGGGCAATACCAAGATTTAAAGCAAAAGCCAATGCAATTTCATGTCCTTTGAACCATTTTACTAGAATTTTGCTGGTAACAACAATACTTGTTTCAGCACCCAGACCAAAGATTAACATTCCAAGCGCCATCATTTTTAATTCGGGAGAGTAGGATGTCCAGAATGATCCCATAAAGCTATATGCAAATCCTCCTTCGCGGTAATAATCACATGTTCCATAAGCTGTCAACAAAGCTCCAATGAGCATGAAAACAGCAAATAAAAGACCCGTAGGTCGGATACCCATTTTATCTAAAATAATCCCACCAAGAATTGCCATTAAAAGGAAGGTGTTTGGAAACGCATAAAATCCTGCCACAATTCCAAAATCTTGAGATGAAAAATGTAATTTTTCAGTAAGGATTGTTTTTAATGGCGATAAAGCATCATAAAAATAATAATTTGCTGCCATCAAAAAGCTTACGACAATCATCATTATCCATCTGGCTTTTGCAGAATCTCTTAAGGTGTTTTTTAATTGTTCCATATTGGTTTTAAATTTTTCAAAGAAGTCCAAATGTACAATTTTAATGCTAATTATGAAACCTCAGTTGTTAGTAAAAGACGCAATAAAGTGTAAGCCTTTTTCGTAAGTATGTTATCTTTGTTTTGATACGTTATAATAATAATTTTTTGATTTGATGAGACGATTTTCCTATCCCCTGATTATTAGTTTTTTATTGTTGTTTGGCACTGCTGAATCTCAAATAAGTCATGGCGGATATCCACAGAGTTTTAGTAATAAGCAACTTCAAGTTGATTTTCAAAGGATTGAAATATTTGCAGATAGAAATTTGATTTCGGTAGATACTAATAAACCTGATGAAGAATTTGCTCCCTATAAAATTGGTTTTACTATTGCTACAGATTATACACCATTTAATTCAGGAACTTGGTTTACGCTAGCAAATGGAAATAAGATTTGGAAAATGGAAATCAAGTCTGCTGATGCTGAGGCTTTAGCTGTATATTTTAAAGATTTTAAATTAAGTGATGATGCAGAATTGTTTTTGTACAATAAAAGCAAGAGCCAAGTGATTGGAGCTTTTACATCTGATAATAACCCTGATAATGGTTATTTTGCGACTGAGCTTATTGAGGGAGATGTGGTGATTTTTGAGTATTATGTTTCGGCAAAACAGGCTGAGCAAAACCCTTTTACAATTTCGGAAGTTGCTTATGTTTATAAGGATTCCGGATTTAGTAAATATAAAGGATTTGATGGTAGTGGCAGTTGCGAAGTAAATATTAATTGTGTTGAAGGACAAAACTGGCAGAAACAAAAAAAGGGGATTGCACGTATTCAGGTTAAGCAAGGAAGTAATTTGTTTTGGTGTACCGGAAGTTTAATTAATAGCACAAAAAATGATTTTACACCATATTTCTTAACTGCAAATCATTGTGGAACAACTTCAAGTTTGGCTGATTATGCACAATGGGTTTTTTATTTTAATTACGAATCGCTTGATTGTGATAATCCTCAAGATGAACCTATCCCAAATACAATGATAGGTGCTAGTTTGCTCGCTAATGCTAGTGGTACAAACAGTTCTTCAGATTTTAAATTAATGTTGTTAAACGATAATGTTCCTGATACATATGATCCTTATTTTAATGGATGGAGTCGATCATTGATTGCAAGTAATTCGGGTGTTGGAATTCATCACCCGCAAGGTGATATAAAAAAAATATCCACCTATACTTCGCCTATGAACTCTTCTGATTATGATGCTGATGTTGATAATTCGATGGGATTTTATTGGCGAGTGGTATGGGCTGAAACGGCTAGTGGCCATGGAGTTACTGAGCCAGGGTCTTCTGGTTCTCCCATTTTTAATCTGGATGGTCGTATTGTTGGGAGTTTATCGGGTGGTGCTGCTAGTTGTTCTGATTTAACGTTGCCTGACTATTATGGGAAATTTTCTTATTCATGGGAATCCAATGGTACAACAAATGGTAAACAATTACGACCTTGGTTAGACCCTATTAATACTGGAGTTGTAAACCTTAGTGGAATAAGTTATAATGATATTTTATTTATCCCCAAATTTGGAGTGGATACAGTGCATGTTCCCATTGGGAGCTCTTTAGTTTTTAATGATTTATCGATTGGGAATCCAAATCAGTGGGAATGGACATTTGAGGGAGGAGTTCCTACTAGCTCAACATTTCAATTACCT
>JAOZUV010000107.1:0-4251 GCA_029938505.1 Bacteroidales bacterium
ATGCGAATTATTTTACAAACCCCCATTCCTGTAATTGTTGTTCAAAAACGTGCGCTTAACGAAGGTTATAAAAATATTATTTTCCCCGTAAATGAATCCATTGAGTATGATCAAAAAGTTAGCTGGGTTGAAAAATTACATTTTGCTTTCCAATCAAAAGTTCACATATTTAAATTTAAAGAAAGTAATCCCGAATATCTGCAAAGCATTAATAAGGTAACTGAAAATATAACATCTGCTTTAGAGGCTAAAGGCATTGATTATTTTGAAGTAGAAGCTAAACATGAATCCAACTTCTCGAAACAATTATTGGAATACGCTGTTTCAACGAGTGCCGATCTAATCATGATTATGACAAATAATGATGAGTTTGAACCGAGCTTTATTTTAGGATCTCCTGAGGAAAAAGTAATTTATAACAGCTCTCAAATTCCAGTACTTTGCATTAATCCCGCTAAATAAAATATTAATTTTAAATACGCATACAATGAATCAACGGCATCTATTTGTTCTGATAAGTTTTATTTTTCTGTTTAACACCAATATTTTCGGAACCAATGATCAAGTAAAAGAAGACACTCTTCGAACGTTCAATCAAGAAGTTGTACTTCCTGCAGCAGAAGAAAAAGTAGAACAAACACTTAGTCAGAAAATAAATGACGCTTTTGTTCCTATCGTAAATGGCTTGGGGTCTGTACTTTTCTGGGATCCGGTATCAGCTGCTGGATTACGGGATCCAAATATTTATGATGAGGATGGCAATCCAGTTTTAAATACTGATGGCTCTCAAAAAACTTCTCCTATTGCTCTGGTTGTTATATGGTTAATATGTGGGGCTTTATTCTTTACATTTTTTATGAGGTTCATCAATATACGTGGATTTAAACATGCTATTGATATTATACGTGGTCGTTATGACGACCCCAGCCACAAAGGAGAAGTTTCTCATTTTCAAGCTTTAACTACAGCACTATCAGCAACTGTTGGTTTAGGGAATATTGCCAGTGTTGCCATCGCCATTAGTATTGGTGGACCTGGTGCTACATTTTGGATGATTCTTGCAGGCTTACTTGGGATGTCCTCAAAATTTGTAGAATGTACTTTAGGTGTTAAATACCGTAAAATTGATATTTTCGGGAATGTTTCCGGAGGGCCCATGTACTACTTATATATGGGTTTAAAGAAAAAAGGATTAAAATGGCTAGGATCCATTTTAGCTGTAATTTTTGCTATACTAGTTATAGGTGGTTCATTTGGTGGTGGAAATATGTTTCAAGCTAATCAGGCATTTTCACAACTTTCGATGGTAGCACCATCCATTGCGGGTTATGGCGCATACTTTGGAATAATCGTAGCTGTATTAGTTGGTATCGTAATTATTGGAGGGATTAAAAGTATTGCAAAGGTTACCGATAAGATAGTTCCTTTCATGGCAGTGCTTTATGTTGCTTCGGCCTTATTGGTTATTTTTATGAATATTGATAAAACAGGAGAAGCTTTTGGATTAATTATCAATGGTGCTTTTTCACCAACTGCATTAAAAGGTGGTTTTATAGGCGTTTTAATTGTTGGTTTCCAGCGAGCTGCTTTTTCAAATGAAGCGGGGGTTGGTTCAGCAGCCATTGCCCACTCTGCTGTTAAAACTGATATGCCAATCAAAGAAGGATTGGTTTCTTTACTTGAACCATTTATAGACACAGTAGTTATTTGTACAATGACTGCTTTGGTAATTATATTCACAGGATTTTATACAAACCCAGGAGGTGTTGAAGGAGCACAATTAACTTCTCAGGCATTTGGAAGTGTGTTCTCATGGTTCCCTTATGTGTTAGTAGTAGCCATTTTCCTTTTTGCTTTTTCTACTATGATCTCATGGTCGTATTATGGACTAAAAGGATTTGATTATTTATTTGGCGGTTTTTCCGAAAAATGGTTTGGAAGCAGAAAAGTATCAACAACTATCTTTAGGATCTTATTTTTGTGCATGATCGTAGTTGGAGCATCTTCCGAATTAGGTATTGTTGTTGATTTCTCGGATATGATGATCCTCTCGATGGCCTTTCCTAATATTATTGGCTTAGTAATTTTAGCTCCCGAAATTAAAAGAGATTTGAATAACTATTGGGGTAAATTAAAAAGCGGAGAAATTAAACGATATAAATAAATTAACGAGACAATTTTGATGATTTAGGAATAAAGCTGATGAAAACCATCAGCTTTATTTTTTTATGCTAAAAACCATCAACGACTATTTTTATTTCAGTCAGAAAGAAAGACGTGGAATCTTTGCCTTACTTACAATAATCATAATTTTATTCGGAACAAACAGTTTCATCATCCCTCAACTGAGAAACAAACAACCGATTAATAAAGATGAATTTATTGCTTGGGTAGATAGCCTGATGCAAAAACCAGTAGATATTATCCAAATAACTGAGATTGAATATTTCAACTTTGATCCAAATTTAATTACTAAAGAAGAATGCTTAAAGTTGGGTTTAAGTTCCAAGCAAGCACAAGTCATTTTAAATTTTCGAAAAGCGGGAGCTAAGTTTTTTAGGAAAGAAGACCTGAAGAAAATCTATTCAATCAGCAATGAAGAATATTTAATTCTCGAGCCCTATATCAAAATTCAAAAATCCTCATTCAAAAATAAAGCAAGGACTTCCCCAAAATTGTCCATAGAGTTAAACACAGCTGACTCCACCGATTTGATAAGAGTAAAAGGGATTGGATCGATATTTGCTTCTCGGATTTTAAAGTACAGAAAACTTCTGGGTGGCTATTCACAGCCTTCTCAACTCATGGAAGTTTACGGGATTGATTCTGCAAAATTTCATACTATGAAACATAATTTTAGCAGCTGCGATAGCAGTAAAATAATCCGCATAAATATTAATACGGCCTCCTTCAAAAAATTATTAAAACATCCTTATATTAGCTACGAATTTGTAAAAATAATTGTGAACACACGAAGGAAGGAACTTTATAAAACACTTGAAGATTTCAAAGAAAGAACGCAACTTTCTGACTCAGTCTATCAAAAAATAAATCCCTACCTGACGACAGAAAAATAAATACATGAAATTAATCTCCACATTGAAAGAATTCCCAAGAACTTTTTGGATTGTTAACACCATGGAGCTCTTCGAGCGTTGGGCCTATTACGGAATGTTCGTTGTTTTATCAATTTATTTAACGGATCCTGTATCTGAAGGAGGACTCGGATTTTCAAACTCACAACGTGGAATTATGCAAGCCATCGTCACCGGAATTATATATTTACTTCCAATTTTAGGTGGTGCTATTGCCGATCGTTTTGGCTTCCGAAAAGTATTATTGGCTGCTTTTGTTTGCCTCACTTCGGGTTATTATTTTATGGGTCAGTTTAATAGTTATGCAATGGTTTTTGCCACATTTTTAATTGTAGCTGTAGGAGCATCTATTTTCAAGCCTGTGATTTCTGCAACCGTCTCAAAATCGACAAGCAAAGAAAACGACACCATTGGCTTTGGCATTTTTTATATGATCGTAAATATTGGTGGTTTTATTGGACCATTCGTTGCTTCGAAATTACGTGATTTAAGTTGGAATTATGTATTTACAATGAGTGCGGTGATTATACTTATCAACTTTATTTTACTTTATTATTATAAAGAGCCTGGACGTGAAAAAACAAAAACAAAAGAAACAATTGGCGAAACCCTTAGCCAGATTTTTAAAAATATGGGCATCGCTTTAAGCGATAAACGTTTCTTACTTTTCATCATCATCATGGTGGGTTTTTGGACAACTTATTGGCAAATTTATTTTACCCTTCCGATATACATTACTCAATGGATTAATACAAGCGATATATACAACTCCTCTCCTATTGTAGCCAGTTTAATTGGCACCAAAGTAAATGGAGTAGGCATTGTTCGTCCTGAGATGATGCAAAATCTTGCAGCGCTTACCATTATCATTTTTCAGGTATTGGTTTCCACTTTAGTAATGAAAGTAAGACCAGTAGCTTCCATCATTATGGGTGGATTAGTCATTGCTTTTGGAATGGGGCAATTTGCTTTCCAAACGCAAGGATTATGGGTTATAATGGGTATCATGATTATTGCCTTTGGTGAAATGAGTAGTTCACCTCGCGTTCAGGAATACATTGGACGCATTGCTCCTAGCGATAAAGTGGCTTTATATATGGGCGTAAGCTATCTGCCCATGGCAGGAGGAAATATCATCGGTGGTTTATTATCTGGT
>JAOZUV010000107.1:4261-5765 GCA_029938505.1 Bacteroidales bacterium
TGTTGATGCAGTCATCCAGTTCTGTGTTTTGTGTTATATAATTGTACAGCATTTGTTTCTGTACGATAATATGTCAGATAAATACATTTACTTAAAACAGGAATTGGTCAGTCGTGGTTATAATACCATGGAACAATTGCAAAATATGGATGGTGGTATTTTGTTTAAAGATGCGATGGCCTACTTAAATATGAACGAATTACAATTAAACAAACTACTGTATAGCAATTATCATCCGGGTAATATCTGGTTTATTTTTGCAGCTATTGGATTGGGAACTGCTCTACTGTTGTTTTTATATGATCAATTGTTGTTGAGTAAAAAAACTAAATAATATACTGTCATTTCGAATTCTCCGAAGGAGGTGAGAAATCTCACAACTAAAAAGTATACTGTCATTTTGAATCCTCCGAAGGAGGTGAGAAATCTCATAGATAGAACCAAACTGTCATTTCAACGACTGGAATGAGGAGAACTGAAAATCAGCAAAGCTAAACCGCTCTTTAAAATTAATTGAAGGAGATTTCTCACCGCTAAAGCGGTTTCGAAATGACAAAATACTTAGGAAACAGCTAGTTATTGTCTTTTTTTACGTTCCAATACGCCTCTTCATCATCAAGTTCGTCATCTTCCCAATGATAAACAGGTGCTTGAGGACCTTCTTTGCGATAAAAAACGGCAACAATAACACCAGCCACCAAACCCATTAAATGACCTTCCCAGGAAATATTCTTCTTTGGAAAGAAGTCAGGAAAGACGCCCCAAATCATACTTCCGTAAATAAAAGTAATCACCAAAGTGATGGCCATTAATCGTGGATTTTTACGAATCAAGCCACTAACGAAAAGAAAAGAAGCCATGCCATAAATAATTCCACTGGCACCAATATGGTAGGATTCTCGACCAGCAAACCAAAGCCAAATTCCACTTAACAAATAAATTAGAATAAAACTGCGGAATGCCAATTCTTTATAAAAATAAAACAGAAAACTCATCAATAAAAAAACCGATACGCTATTGGCCATTAAATGATTCCAATCGCCATGAATCAGGGGTGAGCATAAAACGCCAATTAAACCTTCCCATTTTAGTGGGTAAACCCCTAAAAAAGCCAACTCGATGCCAAAAACAAATTCCGAAAATTTGACAAGCCAAATAAGCACTAAAAATAGTGCAGGGAAAAATAAACTCTTGATTATTTTCTTTTTCTCTTGCTCGGAAGTGCTCATAATTTTTATTGCTTAATCAAAGATAAGAATAATAAGATCGGAAATTCTAAAGGTTTTAGGTTAAGCAAAACCTTAATAGAAAAATATAATATCAAATAGTTCTTGTAAATCTTAACCAAACTCAAGGTAGTGAGATCAGAAAGACAAGACCATGTGTAATCATCTCCCCAGATGAAATGAACAAATACCTTAGAACAATTATTGTTGCTCCAATGATAACTAAATCTAGAAAGCACCCAACTAGAATTGAAGTCAAACACGATGAGAAAATTGGA
>JAOZUV010000107.1:5775-6878 GCA_029938505.1 Bacteroidales bacterium
ATTAATAAACAAAGAATAATCAAGGTGGTTGGTAGACTTTCAAGACCTGAAATAAAAGAAATTAAATCAGTACTGAAGGAAACATTTGTTGATTAAAAATAAAAACAATTGGTAACAACGGCTCATTTGCATGTCGCTTAGTCGGTAAAAAAATCAGGGTTTTCGGCACGCAGCATAGGCAAGGCCTTATGTGGAAATGAGACTTTAGTATCTTTGTTTTAATAAATGAAAAAAATTACAAAGATGGAATACAGATTATTATTTGTTGATACTGAGACAGGAGGTCTGGATGCAGATAAACATTCGCTATTATCAGTTGCTGTGCTTGTTTGGGAGAATATGAAAATTATTGACTCACTAGAGCTGTTGATCAATGATGGGAAACTTTTTGTTACCGAGGAGGCATTAGCTATTAACAAGATTGATATAAAAAAACATAAGAAATCCGCAATTTCCCCTTCCGAGGCTATTGCTCAACTATTAATTTTTATCAACAAACACTTTCCTCAACAAAGAGAAATTACATTAGCTGGTCATAATGTTCAGTTTGATCTTAGTTTTCTGAAAATCCTCTTCTCACAAAATAAAAAAGATTTCAGTAAATTCTTTTCTCATAGAATCGTTGACACTTCTTCCATCCTACATTATCTATATCTGGCAGGCCATTTAAAGCAAAGAGCCATTTCATCTGATGAAGCTTTTGAGCTGTTTGACATTAAAGTAGAAGGAAGACATACTGCCTTAGGTGATGCAGTGGCTACAGCAAAACTATTCAACAAATTGCTTCATCATACAAAGAAGTGATTCGGATACCCAAAGGAATTTGTTAATATTTTACCTATAACTTCGACTTTGAAATGTGATAATTAATAAAAATAAAATCTATTTTTGGATTAATTATCATTGAAAAATAGTATTAACTTTTTAAAGAATTGAAATGGCGCAGCAATATTTAGATCATTCAAAAGCAATCTTAACTTCTAATCGTTCAAATTTTAAAGGAGGCAGTAAGGGCTCTGGGATTATTTCTTTATTTGGGTATCAAAACGAATATGATCTTAGAGAAGGGTATCCTTTATTAACTTCTAAAAAGATGTTTACAA
>JAOZUV010000108.1 GCA_029938505.1 Bacteroidales bacterium
TTTATCTTTGTATTAAAACAAGATAATTTCTGTTAATTCTTTAATCAAGAAAACCTAATTAACAATATAACCTATGGATCTAACAACAAAATATTTAGGGATAGAGCTAAAAAACCCAATTATTGTTGGGGCAAGCAATTTAGTTTCAGATCACGACATTCTTAAAAGACTTGAAGCTGCCGGAGCAGGCGCCATTGTGTATAAATCCCTATTTGAGGAACAAATTCAACTGGAGAACCTTGAACGGTACCAAGCAGAAGAAGAATATGGTGCGCGACATGCAGAAATGGCCTCCTATTTACCACATATGCAAGATGCAGGCCCTGAAGAATTTTTACATAAGTTACAAAAGGCAAAAGAAGCCATTGATATCCCCCTCATTGCCAGTTTAAATTGTGTGTATGAAGAAAGCTGGGTGGAATATGCAAAAAAAATTGAACAAACTGGGGTTGATGCTCTTGAGTTAAATTTTTATTCTACTCCACACGAGTTTGATATAATGGGTAAAGCCATAGTTCAGGCACAATTCGACACCTTAGAAGGAATTATGAAAGCTGTAAAAATCCCCGTTAGCATTAAACTTAGCCCATACTACACCAATGCTTTATACGTAATCAACGAAATGGATAAATTGGGTGTTAACGGCTTTGTATTATTTAATCGTTTATTTCAACCAGATATTGATATTGAAAAAGAAACTCATCATTTTCCTTATAATTTGAGTGGAAATAATGATAGTCGCTTGGCATTACGTTATGCTGGTTTACTTTATGATAATATTAAGGCAAATGTTTGTAGCGCAACAGGAATTTTATCAGGTACTGATGTAATTAAAATGATTTTAGCTGGTGCTGATGCTGTTCAAATAGTAAGTGCTATTTATCAAAAAGGACCTAAAGCAATCACCAATATGCTGTCTGAATTAGAAGAGTGGATGAACAAAAAAGGTTATAATTCATTGGATGAATTCAGAGGTAAATTATCCAAAAAAGAACTTGGAGATAAAATTACTTATAAACGTGCACAATATGTTGATATTTTAATGAAATCAGAAAGTATTTTTGATAGGTATCCTATTGTTTAATTCTTAGGAAATATTATTAATAAAGCTGTCTAAAAAACTTATTATACCGTCATTCTGAACTTGATTGGCTATGCCGAGCTTCGTTACACTTCGGTTCAGAATCTGTAAAATCTCAACAAAGAGATGCTGAATTAAATTCAGCATGACGTTTGGTTTTTAAGTATTCTTCTTAGACAGCCTTTTTTTATTTAATGCTTATTTCATCCACAAAAATCCATGCTTTATTTCCTGCACCCACATGCCATTCAGGACAAGTTTCAATGCTCTTCGCAAATACCTTAATATATCGGGCAGTTTTATTCAATTGATTTTTTCCAAATTCATAAACAATTCCACCTTCTGCTTTTTCATCAACAGAATTTTCAATATGGCTAATTTTTGAATAATTCACACCATCCGTAGAAACATAAAAATCAACATAAAGTGGCATCCAAATCCATGATCTATACTCTTGAAGAAATCCTGCTGAAAGGCTCTTAATTTTTTGGGACTTACCCAGATCAATCACCACCTCAAAATCATCTCCATAATAGCCTTGCCATGACCCTGTACGGAAATTTTCTCCTCCACGAATAAAATCGATTAACGCAATATCTCCCCCAGCAGTATATTGACTGCTATATGGATTTGTGATACTAATATTTCGTCCTCCCGGAATTTTAATATATTCTGCTTCCACAATTTTCGACGGGACCTCATTTATATAAGCAACAGATTTAAAAGAAGTGGTTTTTTTTAATCGGATTGGCTTAGTATATCTTATTGAATTTTTATTCGGGATTTCCTCATTCGTAGTATAATAAATTTCAGCTTGATCTTCAATACAATCCATCCCAATCTCAATCTCATCAAAAAAGGTTTTTGATTCGGCAATAAAATATGGAACGGGTGTAATAATATCAGTTGCAATTGCAGACTGTGGATAATCTATTTCAGAAGCTCCCCAATCAGATGGCTTATCACCCATAACAAATTCCAGTACTCCTCCATTATTTAACATTTCATGGGTGAAATACGATTTTGAATAATCCTCTCCATTATAACTAATGGACTGAACATAAATATTCTCTCGACTAAGATTTTGAGATTTAATGATGAAGGTTTTCCCATTCTCCAAATTGATTTTCACCTCATCAAATAAAGGAGTCCCAATAATATATTGGTTATCTCCCGGGCAAACAGGATAAAAACCCATGGCACTTAAAACATACCAAGCCGACATTTGCCCGCAATCTTCATTGCCACATAATCCGTCGGGCTGATCGGTATATAATTCATCCATTATTTTACGCAAAACCTCTGCTCCTTTCGAAGGCACACCCGCATAATTGTACAAATAAGCCATGTGATGGCTAGGTTCATTACCGTGAGCATATTGACCGACTAAACCGGTGATATCAGATTGATGACGCCCAGAAAGCTCAGCACTCGTATTAAAAAGTTCATCAAGCTTTGAAACAAATTTTTCTTTTCCACCCAATAAACTCATGAGCCCTTTTACATCGTGAGGGACAAAGAAATTATACTGCCAAGTATTTGCTTCAGTAAGCATAAAATTTACTTGTGTCGGATCAAATGGGCTAATAAAACTTCCATTCATTTTACCACGTACAAACCCCGTTTCAGTATCAAAAAGATTTTTATAAAATTGAGCCCTTTCTATAAATTCTTTGTAAATATTTTCCTTACCCAAATCTTTTGCCATCATGGCAATGCACCAATCATCGTAAGCATACTCCAATGTTTTAGATACTGATTCACCTTCTTTTCCTGCTGGGATATAACCTTCCGCTTTCAAGAATTTAAGTCCAAACTGATCCTCTCGGGCACTGACAACCATTGCCTCTAATGCTTTTTCTACATCATATCCCCGAATACCTTTAGCATAGGCATCAAAAATTACAGGAATGGAATGATAGCCAATCATACAATTAGTTTCGTTGCCAGCCAATTCCCACACGGGCAGCAAGCCCCCTTTTTCATACATATCCAACATCGAAATAATGAACTCATTGGTGCGATCTTGATCAATAATAGTGAATAATGGGTGCATAGCCCTAAACGTATCCCATAAAGAAAAGACGGTATACATTTTATGTTTCCCACTGTGGTTTTCACCATCATGTCCACGGTATTCGCCATTGACATCTGAAAACAAATTGGGATTTAATAAACTATGATAAAGAGCCGTATAAAAGGTGATCTTTTGCACATCTGTACCACCTTTAACTTCAATTCTGGAAAGCTGTTCTTTCCACTTATCCTGAGCATCTGACTTGGTTTTTTCAAAATCAAAATCACCCAGAGTTCCCAGATTTAGTTTTGCATTTTCGCAGCTAACAGCACTAATTCCAACTTTCACTAAAACTGCTTCATCTGCAGAAGTTTCAAATTGCACAAAGGCTTTAATATCATTCGAATTAAATTCTTTATTCAAATCCTGCAATAATTCCCCTTGATTTAAGATTCCAAAATGCTTAAATTCTTTTGAGAATTCCATATAGAAAAACAAGCGCTGATCACTTGCCCAACCTTGCGTTTTACGATAGCCTTGAATGCTTTTTGAGTCAATGATTTTTATTCCTAAATCATTGATTTTATCCGACGTAACAGACTCTGTTAAGTCAATAATTACGTTGGCTTTTTCTGATTCTGGGAAAATATATTTATGTAGTCCATATCGTTCTCCAACGGTTAATTCCACATCCACATTATAATCATCTAAATGAACAGAATAATAGCCTGCCTGAGCAATTTCATGTTCATGGCTAAATTTTGAGCGATAGCCATTTTGAGTATTATTTTCATCACCGGGATTCCACAAAACCTCTCCCGTTGCAGGCATCAAACGTACATCACCATAATCACCAACACCCGTTCCACTAAGATGAGTATGCGAAAATCCCAAAATAGTTCCATCAGAATAATGATAACCCGAACAACCATCCCAGCTATCAATACGCGTATCAGGACTCAACTGAACCATCCCAAAAGGAATGGCAGCACCTGGATAGGTGTGCCCATGCCCCCCAGTTCCAATAAATGGGTTTACACAATCAAGTATAGACTTTTGTTGTTGAGAACAGGAAATAGTTAAAATTGCCAGTAAGACAATGCTTATTAGATTTAGTTTTTTCATTTTTTTCTTTTATAATCAAAAATTAGCACTAATTTATAATAATTTCATCAGCAAATAACCATGCTTTATCTCCGACTCCTCTGTGCCACGATGGACAAACACCCATACTTTTTGCAAATACTTTGATATACCTTCCTGAATATGAATTTGAGTTAATTAAAACAAATTGTTTACGAGCAGCTATCTTATCTTTAGGCGAAATATCGCACTGAATTTTTTCCAACAGATTAAAATCTTGTCCATCATCAGATATATAGAATTCGACAAATTGGGGATAAAAAATCCAGCTGGCTTCTCGCTGAAAAAAGCCTATCTCGATATGCGAAAATTCAGTCGTTTTGCCTAAATCAATTATCGCTTCAAAATCATCACCATGAAACCCTTGCCATAACCCATTGTGATGCACATTGCCACCCTGAACACCATCAATCAAAGCTTTATCAGAACCACCCGTATAACGATGGCTATATGTATGAGTCATGCTTATTTCTTTACCCAATGCTTTATGAATATTTATTGTTTGCACAGAAGCTTTTTCTATCAACTTCCCATCCACAAAAACACCTGCTTTTATTGTTGTTGTTTTTCTAATCTCAAAAGTATCAGTGTAAAATGCTGATGAAGTATCAGGTTCGTTGCCATTTATAGTATAATGGATTTTTGCATCCCAAATTTCAGAATCTAATTTAATATTATAAACCCCAGATGTATCGGCTTGGGAAGTAATACTTACTTTATAAGATCCTTTTGAATAATTGATATTTTTATGGTCAAGGATTCTAAAGTGGGTTTGCAATTTGCGATTAAAATGACGCCATTTACGTTTTTTCTTTGGCGACCAAACTACTTCCGAAAGCGCAATCATTCTCGGAATTGCCATATATTCTGCATGCTCAGGAGTAGGAATAAACTCTGTCCAGATATTTGCTTGAGCCCCTAAAATATGTTTTGCTTCTTCTTTGGTTAACTCAGGAGGAATTGGTTCAAAAGAATATACTTCTTTAAGAGTTGTAAAACCACCAATAGCCTTAGGTTCAAATTCAGGATCGGCCTGATAATAATCAAAATAACAATGAGAAGTCGGTGTCATAATCACATCATGTCCTTGTTTGGCTGCATCAATTCCTCCTTGCATTCCACGCCACGACATTACCGTAGCTTCAGGAGCTAAACCTCCTTCGAGAATCTCATCCCAGCCAATCATTTTCTTCCCTTTTGAAATCAAATATTTTTCAATTCTTTTGATAAAATAACTTTGAAGTTCATGCTCATTTTCCAATCCCTCTTCACGCATTCGTTTTTGACAAAGCGGGCATTTTTCCCATTCGGTTTTATCAGCTTCGTCTCCACCAATATGAATATATTCAGAGGGGAATAATTCAATCACCTCATCCAAAACATTTTGGATAAACGTAAAGGTTTCCTCTTTCCCGGCACAAAAAATATCTGAATTTGGCCAATAACTCCCCGGAATAACATTCAGCTTTTTACCTGTACATGATAATTTAGGATAAGCTGCAAAAACCTCGCTGGTATGACCCGGCATTTCAATTTCTGGGATTATTTTTATGTATTTACTCTGCGCATATTTAATAATATCTTTAACCTCTTCTTGTGTATAGAAACCACCGTAAGTGGCTTTTTCATTAGAACCTTGAGTATCTCGATCACGCCAAGGTTGATCTTCATGATTAACTCGCCAAGCACTAACATCCGTTAATAATGGATATTTTTTTATTTCTAAACGCCAACCATTATCATCTGTTAAATGCCAATGAAACGTATTGAATTTATACATTGCCATAACATCAATAAACTTCAAAATAAATTCCTTGGAAAAGAAATGACGAGAAACATCCAGATGCATTCCTCTGTATTTAAAACGAGGTTCATCTTTTATGTAAACACCAGGGATTTTAAAACTTCCTAAGTTTTCAGCAATAAGTATTTCAGGAGGAATTAGTTGCAAAAATGTTTGAATCCCATAAAAAATCCCATTTCCTTTTCGGGATGAAATTTTAACACTCCCATCTCTTATTATTAATTGATAGCCTTCATCATTTTCAGGTTTTGCCTCAAAAAGAGAAAGGATTATATCCTCGCTAACTTCTCTAGCTTCATCATAAAGTACAATTGGAATTTCAAATTCTGTGATTTTCCGTAAAGGGATCGCCAGATATTCTCCCAAAGTTCTTAGTTCTTCATTATCACTCTGCAAAACTATTTTCATTTTGGAGTTAACAGAAAAATAGTCATTGGCTACTCTCAAACTACTTGGTTGCGGAATAATATTGACTTCCTTATACTCAGGAGAATTATTACATGATCCAAGGCACATCGAAATTACTACTACTAACAAATATGATATTTTGATTTTCATAAGATTATGATTTTTCGTAAAATTCAGAATCAATCAATGCATTTTCATTATTTTGATAAAGAGCATAATTAAAACCCGTATGAATACAGAATGAACCATACTCACCAGCTTTATTTATAGCCAGATAACCTACTTGAAATTTTTTATACTCTGGCAATTTGTCAACAATTCTTTGCACTGCTTCTTCACAAGCTTTTTGAGGACTCCTTCCATTTCGCATCAACTCAACAACT
>JAOZUV010000109.1 GCA_029938505.1 Bacteroidales bacterium
AGGCTTTTAGCTCCTCAAAATCAGTCTGAGTTTCCCCAGGATAACCAACAATCATGGTGGTGCGGATAGCCACATTCGGAACTAATTCTTTCATCCGCAGAACTAATTTCCTTTGTTCATCGCCAGTCACTCCACGCTTCATCGATTTTAATATATGATTACTCACATGTTGCAAAGGAATATCCACATATTTACAAATATTCGGACGGTCATTGATCAATCGCAAAAGCTCATCCGAAAAATGAATGGGATAGGTATAATGTAAGCGGATCCATTCTAAATCAGGTATCATCGATAATCGATCAACTAATTCAGTAAGTTTGCTTTCTTTATAAAGATCAACTCCATAATAAGTCAAATCTTGGGCAATCAATAAAATTTCCTTAACGCCAGTATCCACCAAACTTTTAGCTTCATCTAGAAGATCATCAATGGGTTTTGAAATTTGTTTTCCTCTGATAAGTGGGATTGCACAAAAGGAACAATTTCGATTACATCCCTCAGATATTTTAAGATAGGCATAATGTGAAGGTGTACTCAAAACACGTTCGCCCAATAACTCTTTTTTATAATCAGCCCCTAAATCGCTAACAATTTGCTCTAAATCAGCCACACCATAAAAACCATCCACTTCATCTAATTCATTAACTAAATCAGCTTTATAACGCTCGCTCAAACAGCCCATCACAAAAACTTTCTTTACAAGATTTTGTTTTTTAGCTTCAATAAAATTCAGGATGGTATTAATAGATTCTTCTTTGGCATCATTGATAAATCCACAGGTATTTACAACTACAACATCAGACGGATCATTAGAATCTTGGGTAATCGTAAAATTATTACTTTGAAGTTGTTTGCTTAATCGTTCAGAGTCCACAAGGTTTTTTGAACAACCAAGGGTAACAATATTTATGGATTTTTCTTTTCTTTTTTTCAAATTGAATTACTTTTCAAATAAAGTCTCTACATAATCAAAGCGATCAAAAATCTGAAGATCTTCCATTTGTTCGCCTAAACCAATATACTTTACAGGAATTTGAAATTGATCAGAAATACCAATAGCCACACCGCCTTTAGCAGTGCCATCTAGTTTAGTTAATGCCAATGCATTTACCTCAGTAGTAGCAGTAAACTGACGAGCTTGTTCAATGGCATTTTGTCCGGTAGAGGCATCCAAAATCAATAAAATTTCGTGGGGTGCATCAGGTATAACTTTCTGCATCACATTTTTGATTTTCGACAATTCATTCATCAAATTAATCTTATTATGCAATCTTCCAGCAGTATCAATAATAACTACATCGGCATTTGTAGCAACAGCAGATTTCAAGGTATCAAATGCAACAGAAGCAGGATCAGCTCCCATGCCTTGACTTACGATTGGCACTCCCACTCTTTCGGACCAGATTTTTAATTGATCAACAGCAGCAGCACGAAATGTATCGGCAGCACCCAACACTACATTTTTCCCAGCTTGTTTAAAACGATAAGCTAGCTTGCCAATAGTAGTTGTTTTTCCAACGCCATTCACTCCTACAACCATAATTACGTAAGGAGTATTAACACCTTCTAATTCAAAACCGGTATGTTCTTTAAGGGTATTTTCCTGTAATAAAGCAGCAATTTCTTCTTTCAGTATGGTATTCAATTCAGAAGTACCCAGATATTTATCACGGTCAACGCGTTCTTCGATACGTTCAATAATTTTGATGGTGGTACTAACCCCAACATCAGAACTTACTAATACTTCTTCTAAATTATCGAGCACATCAACATCCACTTTCGATTTCCCAGCTACGGCTCTAGAAATTTTAGAAAATACGCTTGATTTTGTTTTTTCTAAACCTTTATCAAGATTTTCTTTTTTATTTTTTTTGGATGAAAACAAGCCCATATTAACTCGATTTTAGAAAAAAAGGCTTCTTCCGTAAAGGAAAAAGCCTTTCACTTATATAAAAATATAATGATTATTTTTTAGCCAAAAATTCCTTTACTTTATCACTAGGCACAATACTTTCTTTAAAAGTATAGGCACCTGATTTTGGAGATTTTGTCATTTTAATTACTTGTGCAAAATCTTTACTTGCTGATTGCAACGACGCTACTACTTTCTTTGCCATGATTCAAATTATTTAATTTCTTTATGAATGGTCATTTTTTTCAAAATAGGATTGAATTTTTTAATTTCCAATCTTTCAGGTGTGTTCTTTTTATTTTTTGTACTGATATAACGCGATGTACCAGGCATACCACTAGCTTTATGCTCAGTGCATTCTAAGATAACCTGTCCTCTTGCGTCTTTTGTCTTCTTTGCCATTTCTAATATCCTTTAAATTTTCGGAGTGCAAAAATATTAACTTTCATATTAATATCCTAATTATTGGATATTTTTTTAAGCTTTTAATTTATGCAACTGCAAGTTTACTAAATATTGACGAGTTTGGCAAGTTTTTGAAGCTAATGAAGCGCTATACTTGCTAATTAATTTATAACTCAATTATCAGGTTTTAAACATCTTTTTCGGAAAAGAATGAATACTTTTACTCTCGAATAAACTTACTGAACGCAGATCAAATCATTATGCTTCAAAACAAGAAAGAACATCCAGCAAAAAAATCAAAATTACACCCACGAAATAAACATCGTGAGCGTTATAATTTCAAAAAACTAACAGCTAGCTGTCCTGAATTATCTGAATTTGTAAAGCTGAATGATTATAAAGACGAATCCATTAATTTCTTCAATCCGAAAGCAGTTAAAATGCTTAATACAGCTTTGTTAAAGTATTTTTACAATATTGAGAACTGGGATATTCCAAACGGCTATTTATGCCCACCTATTCCTGGCAGAGCTGATTACATCCATTACATAGCAGATTTATTAGCTAACAGTAACAATGGAAAAAATCCAAAAGGGAATAAAATAAAGTGTCTGGATATTGGAGTAGGTGCAAGTTGTATTTATCCTATCATTGGAAATACAGAATACGGATGGTCATTTATTGGCACCGACATTGACCCCATAGCTATTGATTCAGCGAATACAATCATCAACTCTAACCCCATCTTAAAAGGAAAAATCGAAACAAGACTTCAAAATAATCATAAAAATATTTTTAATGGGATTTTCAAAGAAGATGAACGTATTGATTTATCTATTTGCAATCCCCCTTTCCATTCATCCCTTGCAGAAGCAGAGTCAGGAACTATTCGAAAATTATCAAATTTAAAAGGAGAAACAATTAATAAAGCTGTCAAAAATTTTGGAGGTAAAAATAACGAGTTATGGTGTTTTGGAGGCGAAGAAAAATTCATTCGAAATATGATACACGAAAGCAAACAATTCGCTAACTCCTGTCTTTGGTTCTCTAGCCTAGTATCAAAAAAATCCACTTTAAAAAGTGTGTACTCAAGGCTCAAAAAAATGAGAGCTACTGAAATAAAAACGATCAGCATGGGGCAAGGAAATAAAATCAGCCGCATTGTAGCTTGGACATTTCTCACTAAAGAACAACAAATAAATTGGATGGACAAAATGCAATAAAGGCTCCACAATAATTAACACTGAATAATGATTTCAATAGACGAGCTGATAAAGTATTAGGGCTAAACTTAAAAATTAATTAGCAAATCCTTATTTCCCATATCTTTGCAAACGGAAACACATCCACATTAAACAAAAACAAATAAATGTCGTTTAACTCCTTAGGATTATCACCAGCTTTACTAAAAGCGATAACTAAACAAAATTACACAGAACCCTACCCTATCCAAAAGGAGGCCATCCCAGCCATCTTAAATAAAAAAGATGTTTTAGGCATTGCTCAAACTGGCTCCGGAAAAACAGCTAGTTATGTATGGCCTATCCTTATGAATCTGCAAAGGAATAGAACTTCAAAAAACAGACATATAAAAGTTTTAGTATTAGTACCAACGCGAGAATTAGCCGTTCAAGTAGAGGACGTATTTCATCAATTTATCCCATTTTTAACAAAGCCTATTAAATGTATGGCTGCTTATGGAGGTGTGTCAATCAATCCACAAATGATTGAAATGCAAGGTGTTCATATTTTAATTGCAACTCCTGGACGATTATTAGATTTGGTTGAATCGAAGGCAGTACACCTATCTGATATTGATAGCCTTATATTGGACGAAGCCGATAAAATGCTTAATCTGGGCTTTAAAGATGAGATGAACAAAATTTTTGATCTTCTCCCAAAGAAACGTCAAAACTTATTATTTTCTGCCACCTTAAGCGATGATCTGAACAACATCAAGCAAGTTCTATTGAACGACCCTCTAATTATTAAAATTGAATCTGAAGAGAACAATATTAATTTAATTAGTCAAGTGGCCTATTTTGTGAAGGAAGAAAAAAAAGGTCCTCTACTTCGTTACATTATCAAAAGTAATAAACTAGAGCAAGTTTTGGTTTTTGCTTCTTCGGTTCATAAAGCAGATGGCATTGCCCATAAATTATGCAAAAACAATATACACGCCATAGCTATCCACAGCAAGAAAAGTCAAGGGGCACGAACAGAAGCTCTCCGAAGATTTAAATCGGGCGAATTACGAGTGCTAGTGACAACCGATCTTTTATCAAGAGGCATTGATATTGAATTTTTGCCTCATGTGATTAATTATGATTTACCCCGCTCACCCAAAGATTATATTCACCGCATTGGAAGAACAGGTCGTGCAGAATCACCCGGTGATGCCATTTCTTTTGTAATTGACGACGAACAACAACATTTTAGAGTGATTCAAAAAAAGATGGGCAAGTGGGTAAACATGATTGATAGCGACAACATTAGCCTTAAAGGCTATTAGATTGCATAAAAAATTAATTAGTCTCAAACCAGCAGCAGTGATAGTTTAAAGCATTAATGAATACAGAGTCTTTTTCAAATAAAAAATTCTCAGTTTTTATTAAATTTGTTCGAAAAATAAGAACTATTGAAAATGGTAATCTATTAACATGAATAACAGTACTATCTCTAAACTTTATAGTAAATACGTGAATCTTTATGATTTCATTTTCGGAAAACCTTTAGATCAAGGGAGAAAAAAGGTTCTGCATCAGATGAATATTCAACCCAATCAAGAAATTCTAGAGGTTGGTATTGGAACTGGACTTTCATTAAAACATTATCCTAAAGCTCATAAAATAAATATTAAAGGAATAGATCTTTCTAAAGAGATGCTTAAGAAGGCTGCGATAAGAGGAAGAAAGTTCAACAATATCAATCTTTCAGTTGAAGAAATTAATGGTGAAGAAACACCCTATCATGACAATTCATTTGACAAGGTTATTCTTATGTATGTTTATTCAGTTACACCGAGTCCTAAAAACTTACTAGCCGAGGCAATAAGAGTTTGTAAACCAGATGGCGATATTTTTATTGTAAACCACTTTAGTCATTACAAAACTCAAAGATTAACATTTTCTGAGAAGATAGTATCCTCTGCAAGTCATATTGTTGGCTTTAAATCAAATTTCTCCTTCAACAAATATATGCAGCATGTTAATATTGAAAATATTGATGATGCAAATCTGTTTTCTTTAACTAAGATTATACAATTAAAAAAGCATAAAAACCTACATCTAGTCAAGACCAACAGAGCTAGTTAACATCATTTAAAATAAATACCAATTGGAGAGATTAAAAAAATCCTTGACTTCTAAATCTAAAATCGGAATATCTGTTCCCTCATTTTTTTTTATTTTATTTCATTTATTATTACCTCTTTTATTTATAATATACTTTCAAAAGACTTACATCCCTAACTCGACAGTAATTATCTACCATATTTTATTAGTTTACTTTGTATACTTCTTTCTGTGGACCATATTCATTACAATATCTCGTCATACTTTAAAATCAAGATTCTTAAAAAATTTAATACAGCGATTTATTGCGCTGATTCAGGGAGCATTCTTGATTTTCTATTTAATCATAATTGCCCTGGCTATAAGTGGAATGGAGAATAACGCACATGTTTTTACATTTCAGATTTTTATGGGTTTTATAGATGAAATTCCGCATCTAATTAAGAAATCCTCAATGACACCAATCATGGCATGGTCCATCATTACTTTGACACCTTTATTTATTTTTATTTTATATCAACTCTTATCCGAATTAAGCCTAAAAACCTTTCTTCAAATCAAATCAGTTTTATTAAATACATTTAATCCAACTCGCCAAAGAATGAAGGTTAGAATAATATTGTATTACTTAATCTTTGGAATTACACTGATCCTCTTTCTAACAAAAGTTAACAAAATCCAAATCAATCTTTTTAATGTTAATGAACCGATAGTGTCCGTGCTAACGAATAAGCTTCTTCTAAATCAGTTTACAAATATTAGTACGAGAGATATTGAAGCCAGAAATAAATACCCAAAAGATATTCATTTTAATAAAAAAAATATTATCATAATTACAGTTGATGCTTTAAGGGCTGATCATCTCAGTCTTAATGGGTATGAGAGGATGACATCCCCCTTTCTTGATAGTCTATATCACTCTAAAAAACTTAAGAAAGTTAGCAAAGCATTTTCAAATTCAGGGACTTCATTTGGGGGTATACTGAGCATTTTAAGATCAAAAACTTGGTATCAATTAGAGCGAGAAAACTTTGCAATTCATGACTTACTCAAAGATCAAGGCTATCGAATTAATTTTATTGTTTCTGGTGATCATACAAATTTTTACAATCTCAAGGGTTATTATGGTAAAAACTTCGATTATTACCTTGATGGAGGAATGTCA
>JAOZUV010000110.1 GCA_029938505.1 Bacteroidales bacterium
TTTTGACTTTGGGAGTTTTTCTGAAATCAGAACATATATGCATTTTGCAAATCACTATGATTTATGGCTTGGTTTGGAATGTATTTCATTTACTGATTCAAATGACAATATTGTTGCATTTATTGAGTCACGTTCAGGGGGTTCAGGGGTTAATAATGGAGGATATTTCAATGCTTCTGGAGGAGCCTCAGAGGCAATAAATAATAATTTCGGCGAATATTATATTGAAATGATTGCAAATGCCAGTTCTATATCATTTAAAGTGTACGATTCAAATGAAGATTTACTACATATATTATTGGGTGATTATGAAAGTGGCTTTAGTTTTTCTGATATTAAGAAAGTTGATTTAAAACTATATGCATGTAAAGACTGGAATCAATACATACATGATTTTACATTGATACTTATTTAAAATTTATTGAAATGCATAGAAATATTAAAACACGAAAAAAAGGAAATATACATCAATTGCTCCCAGATCATGCAAATGCAAAATCATATTCTATCTCACAATTAAAAGCACTTGGCATATATGAGGAGAAAGAAGTTGAGTTTGATAAATTTCTGCAAGAAAAGGTTGAGGGATTTGTATATGATAAAGATTTGGATGAAGTATATATTAAAATAGTTGATAAAGAACTGCCATCCATTGAGGATATAAAAAAACAAAAGATTGATGAGTTTCGAGGGCAGTTTATTGAAATGTCAAACATTATTAATTATTGTTTGAACAATCAGGATCAAGAGAACCCTGAATTAAGGTCGTTAATCAGTTATGTTAGACGGTTGAAAAAGTTAACAATGGGTAAAATAGATTCATTCACCGACCCTGCTGAATTATTAAAATATCATTTTCTCAGAGAGGATAAAGAGGGAATTATTGAAAAATTTAAACCTTTTATGTAATGATCTTAACAGTAAAAAGAGGCGAAGCCGTTTTTGCAGCGGTTGAGATTGATGAGAATACAAAGTATTCAAAACGATTGATGGGTGAGCATTTGATTACAGGGGACTTTTATTCAAAAGTGCCTTTAATCTTTCAAATAGGTGATTATATCGAATACGATGGTGAATGTTTTATAATTAATCGACCTGTTAATGTTAAAAAAATCAATAATCTAAGCTATAAATACAAAATTGCTTTTGAGGGTGAAGTTTTTACCTTAAATCGTAAAAAGTTACGGTCTTCTGATGGCTTGGTTGAATTTCCTTATGTTGGTACAGCTCTGGATCATTTAAACATGCTGCTTACAAATATCAACGAAATTGATGCAGGCTGGACAATTGGTGAAGTGGATGAAACCAAAGATGTTTTAATTGATTATAATTCTCATTCGTGCCGTACAGCACTCACCGAAATTGCCAAACAATTTGAACTTGAATACAGTTTAAATGGTAAAGAGATTTCTTTAAAAAAGGAGGTTGGTCAGGACACCGCATACACCTTTGAATATGGAAAGGGGAAGGGATTATACGAGCTTGAAATTAAGGAGCAGTCGAATGCAAACATCGTAACTCGGATGTATGGTTATGGTGGCACTAAAAATATTCCTTACGATTATCGTGATCGATCAAAGCGATTAGTTTTTGAGGTAGATGGGAAAAGGTATCTGGAAAAAAACATTTTATTATATGGTATAAGAGAGGGTGATTTTAAAGATGATAAGATATTTCCACAACGTACATCAGTAATTACAGGCGTGAATATTGATCTTGAAAACAAGCAATATTATGTGGAAGATTCGAACCTGAATTTTGATATCAATGATAACTTACTGGAGGGTATGCCTGCAAAAATCATCTTTAAAAGTGGGCAGCTCACTAATCTTGAATTTGAGATTTGGAAATACGATCATGAAAACAAGCGCATCTACTTTAATCAATATAGCGAAGCGGATGGATATGTTTATCCAAATGACTTAAATAAGCCTGCTGTGGGCAACGAATATACCTTGGTTAATATGGATATGCCACAGGAGTATTTTGATGATAGTGAGGCAGAATTACAGGTAGCTACTCAAGCCTCTCTGGATAAGAATTGCGTTCCACAGGTTCTTTTAGGTTTAAAGATTGATCCGAAGTATATCAAGAAATATGCAGTTAGCTTGGATGTAGGTTATCGGGTTACAGCCATTTGTGCTGAGTTAGGGATTAATGATTTGATTCGGATTTATGATTTAAGCTTTCCGTTGGTAAATTCAAACGAAATTACATGCACTATTGCCAATCATATCCCATATACCGATGACGAGATTACGATGCGAACATCCATCGAAACCAAAAAAGAGGTGGTTAATGTTGATCGTCGGGCAGCCGAATTATCACGTCAAAATGCAGCTGCTTTCAATCAATTAAAAAACTATTTGATTGATGCGGATGGTGTATTTAATAACGATCTATTTACGGTAAAATATTTACAGGCATTATTGGCAATAATTGGTACAAGTGCAGCAAACTTTTCATTGAGTCCAAAACCTGTTTTTTTAGATAATTACGAGGGTGATGTAAATGCTTTTTATGCGCCTGTTTGCGATTTAATCCATAACGAAACAAGCATCGAAATACTCGATCAAGAGGTATTTACATGGTCAATTGAAAATGCTGGTAATTTTTCAGAATTAACTCCCGAAACGGCTTATCATTTATATGCCAAATGTTCAAAATCTGTGGCAACAGCAGAGTGGGTTTTATCACCCGATATTATTGCTTCTAATCAAGATAATGATTATTATTTCTTGGTTGGTACATTGCATCCAGTGAGTGCAAAAACGGCTGTCAGATTGTTTAAAACAAGCTATGGTGTTGTTTATATTAATGCTGGCGAAATCGTTGCAGGAACAATCAGATCATTAAGTGGATTAAACTTTCTAGGACTTGATAATGATCAAATCAAATTGGGTGGTTTTGATGTTAATGTTTCAGCAGCCGATACTACTACTTTAGAAAATGCCGTATTAAAAGGAATAATTGTTCAAAGTACAGGGGGGGCAACCTCTGGTATTACTATTCATCGAGGTGCTTTTGATCCGAATGTTTATTACTATAAAGATGAAGTTGTTACTTATGGAGGGTCTACATGGCGATTTACATATCCAACTACAAAAAAAGGGTATTTTCCTTATGATGGTAGTTCTTATTGGGCGTTGGAAGTTGCAAAAGGTGAACAGGGTTTGGCTGGCGATCAGGGTATTCAAGGAGTTCGTGGGGCTAACGGATTAACAACATATTTTCATATCAAATATTCCGATTCTGCTGATGGTTCAAATATGAATGAAGATGGGGGAAAATACATTGGTACATATACGAGCTTTTCATATCCTGACTCCGATGATCCATCAGATTATAATTGGGTTTTAGTGAAAGGTGCAGATGGTGACAACGGTAGTCCTGGAATGGATGGGGTTCATGCATACACTCATATAAAATATTCGAATGATGGTGTAAGTTTCACGGGTAATAATGGTGAGGATATAGGAGATTGGATTGGTATTTATCACGATAATACTCAACTTGACTCAAGTGAGTTTGGTGATTATGCTTGGAAGAAAATAAGAGGTAACGATGGTAATGATGGTAATGATGGTGCAACAGGAGAAACGGGTGCATCTTTAGTTCCTCGTGGTGCTTATAATTCTGGCACTTCATATAAGAATGATGCTTATACAAGAGATTATGTGACGGCTGGCTCTGTTTATTACTTATATATTGGGGCTGATGATCAAACTGCACCAGCTCCTCCAAATGCAGCTTATTGGAAGGCTGTTTCAAGCTTTGAAATACTTGCAACTGATATTTTATTGAGTAGGCTTATTCATGCCAATGAGATTGATGTTGAAACCATCACTGCATTAGGAGCTATTATAGCAGGCTCATTTAACTTAGGCAACGGAAAGTTTATTGTTGATGAAGATGGAAACTTAACGGCTGCGTCTGCGACTATAAAAACTGCTACATCTGGACAGCGTGTCGAGATAGATAGTGCTTCGGGTGTAATTAAATTTTATAATCCTGATGACGAATTAGTTGCTTCAATGAAATCAAGCAGTGATTACGGATGGATATTCTCTGATGTGTTAGAAGCTAAAAAAGCTCTTAAATTGTCACCTAGTGGTGGTGTTCCTCTTCCTTTAAGTTCAACAAGTACACTCTATGAGGGTACTGATGGTAAACTATATTATAGAAATAAAGATAATATACAAACACAATTAACTTAGATTTTATAGGGGGTGATAAAAGCGAAAGCCCCCGATTGTTTTTGCGTCCAAACAAAAATGCACTAGGCTTAAATCAGGGACTTTCAGAGTCTTTGGTTTACCGAGTGCATTTTTTTTGTTTGGACAATACAAATATACTAAATATGAAAACACCAATTACTTACTATGGAGGGAAACAGCAAATGATAAAGCACATTTTACCATTAATCCCTGAGCATAAGATTTATGTTGAACCTTTTTTTGGAGGAGGAGCTGTATATTGGGCGAAAGAGCCTGTTAAATGCGAGGTTGTTAATGATGTTAATATGAATATCGTTAACTTTTACGAGGTGCTTAAGCATTCTTATTTCGATCTCAGGAAGCGAATCGAAGCTACTCTTCACAGTCGGGAAGCTTATAAAAAAGCGATGATTATTTATGATTGTCCTTGGTTGTTTCAGGATGATCCTGTTGTGAGAGCTTGGGCGTTTTGGATGGCAACGAATCAAGGTTTCAGTACAAGAATAGGCTCGTGGGGCTACGATAAAGGTAAGCAGGCTGTAACTATTCAGAATAAGATTGATAATTTTAAAGAGCAGTTAAGTGAGCGTATGAGGTACACACAAATAGAGTGTAATGATGCTCATAAAGTGATCAACAGCCGAGATACTGAAGATACATTTTGTTATGCAGATCCACCTTATATAGATTCAGATCAAGGTCATTATGGTGGATATACTGAAACACACTTTAAACGGGATTTAAATGCTCTTGCAACGATGAAAGGAAAGTTTCTTTTGAGTTCGTACCCATCAGATATATTAAAGCAATACATCAAAGATAATGGATGGTTTACAATGGATATATCAAAACCATTGTCTATGGGATTGAGTAAAAATAAGGCTAGATCAAAGAAAACAGAAGTATTAACAGCCAATTATGATATCAATGTTATTTAGAATTATTTTAATTACTTTTGTAAAACAATAAAAATAAATGCACAATTTGTTTTGATAAAAATGCCAATTTGTTTTGGCGATTATACATTGATATCAAAACCTAATTTTAACATACGAATGGTACATCATAAAAAGCTGACTCTATCAAAAGCTGATCGTAAATTGAACCTAAAAAACACCGACAAAGAAACTTTGCAAAAATGGTATCGCTTAATGGTTCTTGGTCGTAAACTTGATGAGAAAGCCCCTAATTATTTAAAACAAGCATTGGGTTGGTCATACCACGCTCCATATGCGGGACACGATGGTATACAATTGGCGATAGGTCAGGTATTCCAAAAAGAAAAAGATCATTTATTTCCTTACTATCGAGATATGCTTACGGCAATCTCTGGAGGATTAACTGCTGAAGAGATTATTTTGAATGGAATTTCCAAAGCGGGTGATGTAGCTAGTGGTGGACGACATATGTCGAATCACTTTGCAAAACCGGAGTGGAATGTTCATAATGTTTCTTCAGCTACAGGTAATCATACTTTACATGCCGTTGGTGTTGCAAGAGCAATAAAATATTATGACTCGGATGCAGTTGCTATTAGTTCACAAGGCGAATCTTCAACTTCTGAAGGATATGTTTACGAAGCTATCAATGGAGCAAGTAATGAGAAATTACCAGTAATTTTTGTTTTTCAAGACAACGGTTTTGGTATCTCCGTGCCAAAAGCAGAACAAACGGCTAATCATCGTGCAGCTGATAATTTTCTGGCATTTAAAAATCTGGAAGTTATTTATTGCAATGGAAAAGATCCTTTCAATTCCATGAATGCAATGATTAAAGCAAAACAAATTGTTAAGGAAAAAGGAATGCCAGTCATTGTTCATGCTAATTGTGTCAGGATAGGATCTCACTCAAATTCGGATAAACACGAACTCTATCGTGATCAGTATGAGCTTTTAGATGCAAAAGGTCAAGATCCATTAAGACGTTTTCGCAATCGTTTATTATATTCAAAAAGATTTACAGTAGCTGAGCTGGATGCCATTGATGTTGAGGTAAAAAAAGAAGTTTCAGCAGCGCATAAAAAAGTAATTGCAGCTCCCGATCCTGATCCAAAAACAATATACGACTTTGTGATCCCTGAGCCTTTCGTTTCAACAAAATATCCTGAAGGATTAACAAACGGAAAAGGTGAGTCAAAGAAACTAATTGAGGCCTTGAATGAAACTTTAAAAGCAGAATTTCGTCATAATCCAGATACTTTTATTTGGGGTCAGGATATGGCCAATAAAGATAAAGGTGGTATTTTTAATGTAAGTAAAGGATTGCAACAAGAATTTGGAAAAAAACGTGTCTTTAATGCCCCAATTGCTGAAGATTATATTGTTGGAACTGCCAATGGAATGAGTCGTTTTGATGAAAAAATTCGCATAGTTATTGAAGGTGCTGAATTTGCTGATTACTTTTGGCCAGCTATGGAACAATTCGTTGAAATGACCCATGATTATTGGCGTAGCAATGGAAAGTTTTCTCCTAATGTAACCATTCGTTTAGCTTCGGGTGGTTATATTGGTGGTGGATTATATCACTCTCAAAATATTGAAGGTGCATTAACGACTT
>JAOZUV010000111.1 GCA_029938505.1 Bacteroidales bacterium
CAAAAAAATCAGCCTCAGATAAAAATGTTTCTTCAATTTGAGGAAGAAAATGATGCATGGTTTCTTCAATAACCACATTAAAAAGTTTATCCTTACTTCTGAAGTAATAATGTAATAAAGCTTTATTTATTTTTGCTTTATCCGCTATGGCCTGCATAGTAGTACCATCTTTACCATTTTTGATAAATACTGCTTTTGCGGCTTCAAGTATTTTACTTTCTGTATTTTTCTCTTTCATTTGTTTTTGAATTAATTAACCAAATGGTTAAACTAATTGGGTAAAATTAAATATAATTTCAGAGAATCAAAGAAAAATTTAACATTTTTTTCAAGTATATATTTATTGAAATAAGGAAGAGTAATAAAAAAATCGGTGTAAATTACTGAATAATAGAAATTAAGAAGAACTATTTAAGAAAATTTTTAAGAATATATTCAGCAATTTTTATAAGTGTTAAATATAAAAGTTAAGAATAAGACTTATTATTAACACAGAACAAAAGTCATTTTATTCATAATCTAATGTCTTTAGATTTACTCATATTTTAGCGCATCCACAGGATTTTTGCTTGCAGATTGATAAGCTTTTATTCCTACGATAATTGTTGAAATGCCAAGGCTTAATATCCCTGATAGTGGGAAAATCCACCATTTAATATCTGTACGATATGAGAAATTCTGTAGCCAATCATATGAGAAATAATAAGCCAAAGGCCAGGCTATTACATTTGAGATGATGACCAAAATAGCGAATTCTGAAGTAAGGAGTCTTACAATTTTAGTTATACTGCCTCCCATAACTTTACGGATTCCAACTTCTTTGGTTCGTTGTTCAGCATTATGGGTAGTTAATCCAAACAATCCCAAAATTGCTATAAAAATTGCTAAAAAAGTGAAGTAAACAAACAAATCGCCCATAGTATTTTCCGAACGGTATAACTCATTTAATCGTTCTTCCTGTATAAAATAATCGAATGGAATAGATGGATACATTTCGCTCCATTTTTCTTCTAATTTTTTAATAATCTGAACTTTGTTTAAAGGATTGTATCTAACACTGATGTAATAATTTGACGGTCTCGTAAAAATAATCATGGGTTTGATATCCTCATGCAAAGAAGCATAATTAAAATCATTAACTACACCAATAATCTTGAGCTTTATTTCACCCGCATCAGCATCCGAAATAATCATATGCTTTCCGAGTGGGTTATCCCAACCTAAATCATTGCGTAAACTATTATTAATTATAATACTTGATGAATCTGTTTGACTATTTTCATGGAAATTACGCCCCATCATCATCTTGGTTTTCATGATATTCAGATAATTTGGATCCACTTCTAAGAATAATATCATTCTTGAATCAGTGGGCAATCCTCCTTCGGGCAAAAATCCCATTCGTTGATTGAAATAACCCAATGCTCTTGAACTGGAGGTGACTGCATTCACACCTGAAATATTCGAGAATTCAGCTTTAATAGTCTCATAATTTTCACGCACTTTAGCTTCTCGCATAGAGATGGTGATCAAGTTTGATTTGTTGATTCCGATATCCTTGCTTTCCATAAAAGTTAACTGTCGATAAACAACTATGGTACTACAAATTAGAAATACTGAAATAATGAATTGTAGAATCACCATCACATTCATAAAAAGCGATTTTTTGCTGCTTTTTAAAAAATTACCCTTTAATACTTTGATTGGTTGAAATGAAGAAATAAAAATGGCTGGATAACTTCCTGAAACTAGTCCAACACTAAAGGCCAATCCGCTTACTAGCAGGATAATAAGTAGTGGATTTAAATCTGAAAAACCAAAGGTATTGGCAGTTAAATTATTGTATGTTGGTAGCAATAGCTCCACTAATAATAAAGAAATCCCGATGCTAATAATGGCAGTTAATAATGATTCGCTAATAAATTGGCGGAATAGCATTCCTTTATTAGCTCCAAATACTTTTCGGATACCAACTTCCATTGCTCGTTTGCTTGAACGTGCAGTTGCCAAATTGATAAAATTAATACAAGCTATAAATAATATTAAAAAAGCAATGGCTGAAAAAATATACACTTTATTGGCATCCCCTTCCCTCCCAAATTCATGCATTAAATTGGAGTGCAGATGAATGGATAATAAGGGTTGTAAGAAAATACTAAAAGCAGAGCCATATTCTCGCATGGTATCACCCATATACTTTTCAACTACTTCAGCGGTCTTTCGATCAATTTCTTCTGCTGAAGCATCTTCGGTTGTTAGGATATAATTAAAGGTGGTAAAAGCAAAAAATGAATTGCTAAATTGACGTCCTCTTTCCGTATCATATAAGGAGGAGTAAGATATAAAAACATCAAAATCGATATGCGAATTTTTTGTTTGATCCTTGAATACACCTGTAACAGTATAATTTTTATTATTATTCCATTTTATGATTTTACCGATAGGATCTTCATTACCAAAATATTTTTTGGCTGTTGATTCACTAAAGACCAAACTATGCGGTAAAAACAATGCCGTTTTTAAATCTCCATAAAGCTGCTCATATTCAAATACCTCAAAAAATGTTGAGTCAGCATACATCATATGATCCTGATAAATTTGCTTATTTTCATAGGTGAACAAGATTGATGTTCTTAATTCACGCATCCTAGCAAAATTAACCACCTCAGGAATTTCGTTCATGACGATTCTACCCAATGGTCCACCCGAAACAGCAGCCTGAAATTCATTCCCACTCATAACTCCCTTGAGCCCCAGACGATAAATGTTTTCTGCACGATCGTGATGCTTATCAAAACTTGTTTCGTTATATACAAAAAACAAAATGAGGATAAAGCAAGCAAGCCCAATTGATAGGCCTAAAATATTAATGATTGAATAAAATTTATGAGTATATAAATTTCGAAAAGCAGTTTTAATGTGATTAATTATCATGGGTTTTAATATTAGGTCCAAGGTATCGATAATGCCATGGTTCGGGCATATATCCTTCAGTAATTGAGTTCTCTTTAGTATAGGATTGGGTAAATCCGAATAAGTGAGCATTTTCTTTTAACCAACGTCCCTCTGGAGTTTGGTCAAATGAACTACTTAGCATATCCTTCCGATTGAGAGAAGTTATATCAATAGTGGTGCCTAATTGATGTTCGCTATGTGCAGGTTTGGCTGTGCCAATTTGGTGAATCCCATTTTTTGCTGTAGCTCTTAAATAAAGTGATCGTTGCATCTCGAAGGTTCTAAATGCACTTACAACTCTTAGATGTATATTTTTTGTTTTTGCTGCTTCAGCCATTTTATAAAATGCTTCAAGGGCTTCCTTACGGAGATATTTAGGGTAATCCTCTGCATGATAATTCCATTTCTGATCAAGAATTAATAGATCCTTCGGTTTATAGGTTGTAGGAAGAGGATATCTGATATCAACGGGTTCTTTACCAATTATATAGTCAGTAGAATTATTAATCACAACATTTCGAACTAATTCCGGGAATGGAAAATAAATCAATTTATCTCCTTCAGTAACTTCAATAATCCATGTTCTTGGTTTATCAACAGAGTCTTTTATAAGAATCCCAGATATTTTCTCTTTATAATTAAATACAGGCAATTCATTTTTAATGCTTAATTCTTTATCTAGATAAGCGCTTGTTTTATCTTTCAGAATAATCCATTCAAGAGGCTTATTAACTTCTTGCGAAATTAAATGAAGGCTTATGAAAATAAGAATAAAAGCGATCGTATTTTTTAAATTTGGTAGCATCGAAACAAATATATACAATTCGCTAGATGCTGATTCAATTAATATACAAAGACGGTGAATTATTCGATCTATTATTTCTTTAAAAAGATTTCTCTGAATTTTTGAATATAGTTGATACTGGGTTTTACTGGACATAAGTAATTGCACCAGGGGCTTTTAATAAATAATGAAAGTATAATAATCAAAGCCAAAGCAATAAATAAAAGATCGGAACCTATGAAAACAAAAAGGCCTGAGAAAACTTCAAATGATGTTTTACTGGGATTGCGATAAATTAAACCTAATACTATTGCAGCGAGTGCAATAAATCGTTGTGTCCATCTCAATTGATTTCTGAATTTAAGTTTTGGAGACTTTGCATTTCCAATTTTTCCCAATAATTCTTGAGTATTACCAAAGGGACAAACCCAATCGCAATAATGATTATTTCCTTTCACGAAAATTCCAAGGATTAGTCCAAACAATAAAATGTACCAAAAAGTGAATTCGTAAAAGTTTGGCCAGAAACCTAAGATAAATCCACCAATTTGTGAAAGTGTTAATAGTTTTCGGGCAACAAATCCAATAAAAATAATTGAGGCTAAAATGGTAAACCAACGAATTAATTTTGTTCGTTTACTTTTATAAAAGTTTAAAAAGAAAGCAATTCCGTAAAGAAGAATGAGAACAATTTCCGGTAAGCCAAATACAAAATTTCGTTCATTTAAAGTTTTTAACTCAATACTAAACTGAGTGTTAGCAATGGGTATAATTGCATTCATAATTGCTTGATGAATACCTCTGGAAGTATAGGTTGCACCACTAACCGCATCAGGAAAGTTATAATTATCAATAAATTGCTTCAAATTCAGTTTTTTATAGCCATCCAAAAAACCTTTGTTTAAAACCTTTTTTAAAAATGAATGTGTTTCTTTCTGATTTATTAAAGTGATGGATTGGACATGAGCTATTGTATCAACTTCTACCAAAATGCTCAATTCTCCACCATAGCCTATCCCCTCTCCTTTTGTAATAAAGGCTATTGGATTTCTTAGTCCTTTCTTAAATGCCAGAAAACTGTTGGGTGTGGATTGTTTAATCTCTGCATAGTTAGAGAGTTTTTCTTTTATATGTTCAAGGCTGCTTTTAGAGAGTTTTTCTTTTATATGTTCAAGGCTGCTTTTTTCTTCAATATATCTACCCGCAAACCAAGCTGCAATAATTAGTACAGCTGATAACACCCAAATGAATTTTTCTATTCTGTTGGTACTATTCACAGATTATGCTTTTTTACTGGCAATTAAATACCTCCATAAACTGACACCCAGAATGATACTTATAACTCCAAAAATTCCAAGAAAATAAACACCCGCACGAAATTCGTCTTCACCGATAAGTGTAAAAGCTCCTCCAATAGTAAGATTAATAAAGATAAAATAGAAAGCTACTAAAAGCCATTTACGTTTATTCATGGTGATTCCAAAATCTTTGAGCCAATATCGAGCACTGATAAACATAAAGAAATAAAGTAATCCCATTGCAATCCAAAATAAGGGACCTAAAATTGTTGAATGTGGGAACATAATTGTTTTTTATTGATGATTTTATATTTTTTAATTTTGTATCTCTAGCAATAATCGATAGTCAATAATCAATATTTTATTCCCAATCTATGTCAATATCGCACCATTCTTCGGTTCTGAGCCAGTCGGGAGCTTCATGATAAGTTTCGTTTGAACCATCTGGTGGTGGCAGATAATTCTCTGCCTTTTCAGGATATTTAAATAAGCCTTTTTGCATGGCCAATAATCCTGTTGAGAATAATCCTGTAGGATCGCGTGGATCTACTTCGCGAGCAATGGTGTGTATCCAATTATTTTTACGACTATAGGGACAAACAGCCAAACAAATTCTGCAACCACGTGCATGACTGGTAGCCACCGTATTCCACATGGTATAGCATTTATCATGATCGCTATCCCAGCGTTTATACCCTCGAATTACTTTCGTTGCTTTATCATCAAAACTAAGTGATCCACTGGGGCATTGTTCAGCACAAATTTTGCATTTTTCGCAAAACTCTTTCACACCAATATCTATAGGCTTGTCGGCTTCCAGGTCGAGATCAGTAGTAATTACTGCCAATCGAGCATTTGCACCCAATTCAGGAGTAATCAAAACATTGTTTCTTCCAAGTTCGCCTAAGCCAGCATCTATAGCCACAGGAACAACTGCAATTTCATACGAATTCCCTGGATAATGAGCACGTGCAGAATAACCAATCTCCTTCATAAATACTTCCAGTTTTCCAACAATAGTACACTCGCGTGAATAGCCATCATACGAAGTTCCATAAGTAGGATTTGCATAAAGAGCATCCCACTCGTGGGGTGTTGCAACAACGATGCAGTTTTTCCAATGCTTGGGAACTTCAAAATCACCCCTCCCAACTCCACGCATAATTCCTTGATAAACCCAGTCAGGATTTAATTTTGCAATCCCTACCAAGGTAGCACCAAATGTATGCGCAATCTTTTTAATGAGCTCAGAAGCATGCTTGGGACTTTTAAAGGATAATTTATTGTCATTCACTCCCTTAAAATCTGATTTTTCGGGTAGTCCTTTCGGACGAAGAGGAAAATTTCGCATAGATGCTGAATGAGCTGTGCTCCAAGCATCAGCTATAGCAAAGCGATTTCTGAATTTTTTCCAGTTTTCATGTTGAATTTCAGATGCTTTTTCTGCATTCATTAACTCCTGAAAGCTATTGGGATGATCTTTATAATATTGAGCTAATTTCTCAGGTAGCTCATCTGTACTCATTTCTTTATTCCACTTTGGTGGAGAACCATCTTTACTAGGATACATTAGTGGATATAGCATTCCTAATCGAAAAAAGATTTGTTCAACAGCATCAATTCGTTGAGTTGGCATCACTTTTTCGTAGGAAGGAGGTGTATCAACTTTAAATGGTTTACGATTAAAAAATTGTCCTTCACCATGAGTATATCTTTCCCAACCAGTATAACTGTCC
>JAOZUV010000112.1 GCA_029938505.1 Bacteroidales bacterium
CTTTTCTTACTTCGCTCATTTTATACCAAGTATTGAGGTTAATAATGCCTGACGAACATATACGCCATTTTGTGCTTGTTGGAAATAGTATGCTTTTGGATTGGAGTCAACATCTTCGTTGATTTCATTTACCCTTGGCAATGGATGAAGAACTTTCATATTATCTTTCGAGTCATCCAACATAGTGTTATTAAGAATATAAGCGTTTTTAACTTTCTCGTATTCGATAGGATCAGAAAAACGTTCTTTCTGAACACGAGTCATATAAAGAATATCAGATTTTGGAATGGCTTCATTCAATTCTGTATACTGATGATAGGTGAGTTTCCGTTCTTTAATGTGTCTTTTGATGTAACTCGGTAATTTTAATTCTTGTGGCGAAACCAAGTGGAATGTTGCATTGAAATTACACAATGCAATGACCAGTGAGTGTACCGTTCTTCCATATTTTAAATCACCCACAAAAGTAATATTTAAATCGTCGAGCGTCCCCTGGGTTTTACGAATCGAATACAAATCCAACAATGTTTGTGTGGGATGTTGATTGGCACCATCGCCTGCATTAATTATTGGAACAGGGGCTACTTCGCTTGCGTACCGGGCACTTCCTTCTCGAGGGTGACGCATAACTATTATATCAGAGTAATTACTCACTGTGAGAATGGTGTCATTTAAGGTTTCTCCTTTCTTAACACTGGATGAGGCAGCATCGGTAAATCCAATCACTTTGGCACCTAAATAAGAAGCTGCACTCTCGAAACTTAATCGGGTGCGGGTTGAAGGTTCAAAAAATAAGGTGGCAACCACCTGGCCTTCTAATAATCTTTGTTTGGGGTTTTTCTCAAAACCCTCAGCAAGGTCAAGGATTTTTATCCATTCCGCTTTGCTGAAATCATCAATTGATACTAGACTTCTGTTTTTCATTCTTCGGTTTTATGTTTGTTCAAAAATATAAAATTTCGTTTTGTATGTAAACAATAATTTATGAAAACTGTCATGTTTTATTAACAATTTTGTAAAAGACATTCAGGGACGACATCCTCTTTTGAGGATGTCGTCCCTTTCCTTCTAAAAAGGGCGTTTCGACTCCGCTCAACATCCTTTCTATGGAGGCTGAGCGGAGTCGAAGCCTAGTTAATCTTGTATTCATCCCAGCTTTTAATCGTAATATCTTCCATACTATATTTACAGAATGCGATAATGAAAGCACTAGCCAATCGAGCATTTGTAATTAATGGAATATTGTGATCAACTGCTGCACGACGAATATGATAATCGTTATACAACTCATCCTGACTTAAATTCTTAGGAATATTAATAATCAAATCAATTTTTTTCTCCTTGATATAATCTAAGGTGTTTGGTTGTTTTTTTGAATCAGGCCAATAAAGAATAGTAGAATCGATATTATTGTCTGTTAAAAATTGAGAGGTGCCTTTTGTGGCAAAAAGATTATAGCCTTTTTCTTTTAAAAGTCGGGCACTATTTAAAAACTCAATTTTTGAGCGTGCTGGTCCTGTAGATAGCAATATATTTTTCTTCGGAATGGAATATCCTACAGAAAGCATAGATTTTAAAATGGCTTCATAATAATCTTCACCAATACAGCCTACTTCTCCGGTCGATGCCATATCTACACCCAAAACAGGATCGGCTTTTGCCAATCTTGAGAATGAGAACTGAGGGGCTTTTACACCAATAAAATCGAGATCAAATAAAGATTTGTGAGGCTTTTCAACTTTTATATCGAGCATTATTTTTGTTGCCATTTCAATAAAGTTTGTTTTCAACACTTTTGAAACAAATGGGAAACTTCGGGAAGCTCTTAAATTACACTCAATAACTTTAATGTCATTGTCTTTAGCCAAATATTGAATATTGAATGGTCCCGAAATATTAAGCTCTTCTGCAATTCGGTTGGTAATTTTTTTAATCCGTCGGATGGTTTCCACATACACTTTTTGTGGTGGGAACATCATGGTGGCATCTCCTGAGTGAACTCCAGCAAATTCGATGTGTTCGGAGATGGCATAAGCCATAATTTTTCCTTTATCTGCCACTGCATCCATCTCAATTTCCTTGGTGTTTTCCATGAATTTTGAAACCACCACCGGGAATTTCTTTGAAACCATAGCAGCCAATTTTAAGAAATCTTCTAACTCTTCTTTATTGGAAACCACATTCATGGCTGCTCCTGATAAAACGTAGGATGGGCGCACCATTACGGGGAATCCGACTTTTTTAGTGAAATTAAAAATTTCAGCAATGCTCGTTAATTCCATCCATTCGGGTTGATCGACATCTAAATTATCCAACATCTGAGAAAATTTAAATCGATTCTCTGCCCTATCGATCGAGGTTGGAGAACTTCCTAAAATATTCACTTGTTGGTTATGCAATCGGATAGCCAGATTATTTGGGATTTGTCCACCTACGGATACAATTACACCTTTTGGTGTTTCCAATTCGATGATGTCAAGAGTACGTTCGTACGAAAGTTCATCAAAATAAAGTCGATCGCAAATGTCGTAATCGGTACTTACAGTTTCGGGATTGTAATTTATCATTACTGATCGATAGCCTTCTTTCGCAACCGTTTCCAGTGCATTAACGCTACACCAATCAAATTCCACTGAACTACCTATTCTATATGCTCCTGAGCCTAGAACGATAACGGAATTCTGATCATTCTCATAATCTACGTCATTTTGAGTTCCATTATAGGTCAGGTATAGATAATTTGTTTGTGCAGGATATTCAGCTGCCAATGTATCGATTTGTTTTACGACCGGAGTAACTTTATGTGTTTTTCGGTACTCGCGAATCTTTTGAATCTCTTCGTCTGTTCCATCAAATTCATCTTTAAAGATGGCTCTTGCCAATTGAAAATCGGAATAACCAGCTTGTTTAGCCTTTCTCAATAAAGGTACAGGGAGTTCTTCTAGGGTTGAATGTTTTTCTAAATCATTATTTATATCAAAAATTGTACTTAGTTTTTCTAAGAACCAACGGTCAATTTTTGTTTGCTCAAAGATTTTTTCAACGCTCCAACCATTTTGCATCGCCATGGCAATAACAAAAATTCGCATATCGGTGGGGCGGGAAAGTTCTTTTTCAAAATCTACAATTTCCAGGTCTTTATTTCCAACAAATCCGTGCATTCCTTGCCCAATCATTCGCAATCCTTTTTGAATCGCTTCTTCAAAACTTCGTCCGATGGCCATGACTTCGCCCACACTTTTCATACTGCTACCAATTTCTTTGGATACACCAAGGAATTTTCCTAAATCCCAACGGGGAATTTTACATACGATATAATCTAATGAAGGCTCAAAGAATGCTGTGGTGGTTTTAGTTACTGCATTTTTTATATCCGGAAGGGCAAAACCCAAAGCCAATTTAGCCGCAACAAAAGCGAGAGGATAGCCTGTTGCTTTAGATGCTAAAGCACTTGAGCGCGATAAACGGGCATTAACTTCTATCACTCTATAATCTTCGGAATTGGGGTCGAGAGCATATTGAACATTGCATTCTCCAATTATTCCGATATGGCGAATGATTTTTATGGAAAGCTGTCTGAGTTTATGATATTCGGTATTGGTTAAGGTTTGAGAAGGAGCAACCACTATGCTTTCGCCCGTATGGATTCCGAGGGGATCGAAATTTTCCATATTACAAACGGTGATGCAATTATCATAGGCATCGCGCACTACTTCATATTCAACCTCTTTCCATCCTTTTAATGATTCTTCAACTAATATTTGATTTGAGTAGGCAAATGCTTTTTCAGCCATTGTGGTCAGTTCCTCTTCATTATTACAGAAACCACTTCCTTGTCCACCAAGGGTATAAGCTGCACGGATAATTACTGGAAATCCCAATTTTCTGACGGCTACTAAAGCTTCTTCTTTTGATTCTACGGCAAAGCTTCTGGCTGAAATGACATTAATTTCATCCAGCTTATTTACGAAGTTTTCCCTATCCTCCGTATCCATGATGGATTGAATGGGAGTTCCAAGTACTTCTACATTATTATTTTTAAAAATGTCTTTTTTGAAAAGCTCAATACCACAATTTAAAGCCGTTTGTCCACCAAAGGATAAAAGTACGCCCTCAGGTTTTTCTTTCTTAATTACTTGTTCTACAAAATATGGAGTCACTGGCAAGAAATAAATTTTATCTGCAATTTTTTCGGATGTTTGAACCGTTGCAATATTGGGGTTAATCAAAACAGTTTCAATTCCTTCTTCTTTTAAAGCTTTTAATGCTTGTGAGCCCGAATAATCAAATTCTCCAGCTTCGCCAATTTTTAAAGCACCTGAACCGAGTACTAATATTTTTTTTATTTTTTGCATTGATATTTATTTAAGATGAAAGATAAAAGACTCTAGACCTTTTTTTTGTCTAAATGATGTCTGAAACCTCTAATCATTTTTTGTAATTTGTGTAAATTAAGTGTTAGCAAAGAAAGTTGCTCAGATGAAATATACTTTTTTGCTATTATAAGTTGTGATTCTAATTCAAATGCTGATCCAATAGCAATATCAAGAAATCGCTGAAAATCTTTCTTCCCATTTCTACCTGAGCCTTCAGCAATATTTGAGCTAATTGAGATTACACTTCTATTCATCTGGCTGATTAGAACAAATTTTTCTTTTTCAGGAAACTTAAAAGTAACAGCATAAACTACTGAAACAAAGTCACGTGATTTTTGCCATATCTTTAATTCTCTAAAATTGTGCATAATTAAAGTCTTTAATCTATCGTCTTTTTTCTTTTATCTAAAAGTGAAATAAATTCGTCAAATAAAAAGTCGGTATCTGTTGGTCCACTTGAAGCTTCTGGGTGGAATTGAACAGTAAAAAACGGTTTTGATTTATGTTTGATTCCCTCATTGGTGTCATCATTAATATTCTTGAAAAATGGAATCCAGTCTTCGGAAAGTGTTTTGTCATCAACTGCAAAACCATGATTTTGAGAAGTGATATAGCCTTTCTTGCTTCCTTCTAAGATTACAGGTTGGTTATGACTTCGATGACCATATTTTAATTTGTAGGTTTTTGCTCCAGAAGCGAGGGCTGTAAGCTGATGACCTAAACATATTCCAAAAATGGGTATTTCTTTTTGGAGAGATTTTTCTAAGTTTTTAATAGTGATATCACACATCTCAGGGTTTCCCGGTCCGTTGGAGATAAACAGACCGTCGTATTCTTCCTTATGATAATCGTAATCCCAAGGAACTTTGATAACCGTACAATTTTTTTCAATAAAATAACGGATAATATTATTTTTCACTCCACAATCGATCAGTAGAATCCGATATTTACCATTGCCATATATATTTTTCTCTTTTATGCTAACCTCAGCGACCAGATTATCCGCATTCGGATCGTATAATTCACAATCTATATTATTAATTATAATCTTGCCCAACATGCAACCTTTTTCGCGAATGTGTTTTGTCAATGCTCGGGTGTCAATGCCATAGATGCCAGGAATTTTATTTTCTTTCAACCAATCGCCCAAACTCTTTTCAGCATTCCAATGATTGTACTTAAACGAATAGTCAGAAATAATTAAGGCAGACACTTGAACTTTTTCGGATTCAAAAAATTTAAGCATTTGATTTTCCTTTACCGTTCCCGGGACACCATAATTCCCAACCAAAGGGTAGGTGAGTGTTAGTAATTGACCTTTATAAGATGGATCGGTCAAACTTTCCGGATATCCAGTCATGGAAGTATTAAATACGACTTCGCCAGAAGTAGATTCTTCGTAGCCAAATGAAAAACCTTCGAATTCGTTTCCATCTTCAAGGACTAATTTTGCTGTTGTTGTTTTTAGCATATTTTTGTTTTAGTAGGGGTGACACCCTGCAGGGTGTCACCCCTAATTGTTTATTGGTAAAAATACATTCAAAGAGCTCAAAAAAAAAGCGACTAAAAAGCCGCTTTAATTAATTATTTTTTAAGATTGTACTTAACAATGAAGTCGTCGACAATTTCTTCAAGGTTAGGATCACCAATTTCTTGTAGATCATAATAAACTCTTGTGTTTGGTTTGTCGATTTTAATGATACGGTTTAAGTCGATTGGAGTTCCAATAACCACTGCATCACAGTCTACATTATTAATAGTAGTTTCAAGGTCTTTTAATTGTTGTGCACCATATCCCATAGCTGGTAATAATGTACCAATGTTAGGATAAATTTCAAATGTTTCTGAAAGTTTACCAACAGTAAAAGGACGAGGGTCAATTAATTCAGCAGCACCAAATTTCTTAGCTGCAACAGTACCTGCACCTAATTTCATTTCGCCGTGAGTTAATGTTGGTCCATCTTCTACAACCAATACTTTTTTACCTCTAATTAGTTCAGGGTTGTCAACTTTAATTGGAGACGCACCATCAACAACGATAGCATTAGGAGCTACTTTTGCAATATTATCGCGAACTATTTGAATTGCATCAGCATCCGCAGTATCCATTTTATTGATAACAGCAACATCCGCTAAACGCAAAGTAACCTCACCTGGATAGTAAGATAATTCGTGTCCCGGGCGATGTGGGTCAACAACTGTAATATTTAAATCTGGAGCATAGAATGGGAAGTCATTGTTTCCACCATCCCAAAGTACTACGTCACATCCATCAGGATCAACTTCAGCAGCTCTTAAGATTGCTTCATAATCAACACCAGCATAAATTACGTTTCCACGAACTACATGTGGTTCGTATTCTTCCATTTCTTCAAC
>JAOZUV010000113.1 GCA_029938505.1 Bacteroidales bacterium
TAGGTTGTGATGAAGAGGCTGTTAGAATACTAAAATTAATGAAGTTTACTTCTGCTAAACTAGATGGAAAACCTGTTTTATTAAAGTGTGTAATGCCTATTAAATTTTATTTCAAATAAAATTAGTTTTAAAAGATCGCTGATTTTTTTTAACCCAAATAACTAAAAAACTAGTTCTATAACGATTGTGTTAGTTTGAATTAGAACCACGAGTAAGCAATTAAATATCGATCAAAATTATTTACTCGTGGTTTATTTTGCTGCTAGCATTGAAATGATTACTTTCATATCGAATAATTATACCTATGAAAAAAACAGCCCTATTGATGGCAGGCGTTATTGTTTTGCTTGTATCATATCTCATTCTGTCAAAACAAATAGTTAGCAAATCGGATCCCCAAAAAAAGTACCTAAAAAAAGTTTTATCTAATCTGGAGCAGATTAAATCGGCCACTTATAATATTAACGAGAAATCATATAAACCATGGGATACTTCACCATCCGTCGATCGCAATGGATATCACATAGAGTATAGTAATCCTGCCGACACCTTTCTTGGTTCTAGTTTTGTGTATTTTAATATGAAAGATTCATTGCGCATCAGGTTTTGTTATGATGAAAAAATGAGTGCATATATTTTTGACGAACATAAGGGGGTTTTAATTGATAGCTTTAAAGTTATTAAACATAAGGGGTTTAGAGTAATTAATGCCCCATTTTTTACATGGAATGAGCGTTTGATAAAATATATATTAGAATCAAATGACAGTTTGCTAATCCAATCAAAGGATTATGAAGATCATGTTCAGTATAGTTTTACAATTTATGATGATGTTGTTGAAATTATTGGAAATCGAATCGTTCACGATACCATGCATCTTTCAGCTAAAGGAAAGATTTCGCAATATAATATTTGGATTCATAAATTAAATGGACTGCCTTATAAATCTAAAAGGGACATGCCACATGAAATGTCTATTCGGGAAGTGAAAAATGTAGAGCTAAACACGCTTGATATTTCAAACTTTGTAGCCTCAAGTTTTTTCCCACGAGGCTATACTATTAAAGAAGAAAAAGCAAGTGGCATAACTAAAAAAAATAGTTTAGAAGGAACTGTCGCAACTGATTGGGTACTTACTGATTCAGACAATAAGGTAGTTAGATTAAGTGATTTGAAGAGTAAAATTTTGGTGGTTCAATTTACAGGTATTGGTTGCGGAGCATGTCAAGCCGCCATTCCCTTTTTAAAACAATTAGTAAATGAATATCAAGATAAAGATTTTGAATTTGTTAGTCTCGAATCATGGGGTTCAAAAGTAGAAGCCTTAAAAAAATACAAGGATTATCATGGGCTTAATTATAAATTTTTTAAATCACCTAAAGATATCACTGCAAAGTATAATGTAGGTGCAGTGCCTGTAATATTTATCCTTGACGAAAATAGAATTATTAAAAAAGTAATCAGAGGCTATTCAGGTAGTGTTGATAAACAAATCCGTGATGCAATAAATGAATTAATTTAAACAGGATTCGTAATGAAAAATTGTCTTATCATTTTTATTTTTTTGATTATTACTTTATCTGTAAAATCACAATGTAATTATTATAACAGGATAGATAGAAAAGGCTTGAAACAAGGTTGGTGGTATAGATATCGTGATAAAGAGAAAAAAAATATTGCGATGAAGTATTATTACAAAAATGGACGGGAAAAAAAGGTTTGTAAAAATTATTATGCCAATGGAAAAAAACAAGTTACATTCAATTATAATAAGAACCGAATTCGGGTAAAATATTTTAATGAAGAAGGTTCCTTAATTCAGAAAGGTTGGGCAAAAATGGATTATACAGAAAAGGAGATTCGATATTTTTGGGAAGGGAAATGGAAGTTTTATGACGATTCAAGGAGGAAGATTAGTGAATCCGAATATTTGGATGGCCACTTAATTTCTGAGAAATTATTCAACAAATAAAATCGCTAGTTTATGTATAATTTTACATTTAGATTAAAAAATCAAATATTATGAAAAAATACACCTATTTAACAATTTTACTTTTCTTTTTTCTGGTGAGTTGTCGTCAGAGTGATAATCATTCTAAAATTATTTTACAAACAATTGGTTTTTCAGATAGCACTCTAATCTATTTAGACAACTCAATAACTCGAAATACAGATACTGGATATATTATTGATAATAATCTAGTATTTTCTGCCGAAACAGACGAACCTACTAGGTTTACAATCAGACCTATTTATAAAAGAGGGGTGGATTATGATATGAAATCATTTTGGAAGGAAGATAAAAAGGTTACTATAAAGGCTTTAACGGGCAAACTTAAAACTGCCATAGTAGAAGGGTCTGAAATACAAAAACAACTTGACATTATAAATGCATCTAAAGCCCCCTTAAAGCGGCTTAATGATAGTCTTTTAGCAGAATATAGAAAATTGTCTCGTGAGGAAACCGAAAAAAGATTGGAATTACGTACTCAGGGAAAAAAAATTGCAAAAGCTATTTCAGATGTAGAGGTCGATTATATAAAAAATAACTCCAATGAACTTTATAGTGTCATAACTCTAAAGAATTTAATGAGCTATACCATATCTAAAACCCAAACCAAGGAACTTTTCGAAAATTTAAGTGATAAATTGAAATCAACAAAATATGGTTTAAATATTCAAAAATATTTGGATTTAAGTACAGATTTTAAAATTGGGGATAAAGCAAAGGATTTTCAATTACCTGATTTGGAAGGCAATTTATTTGGCTTGAGTAGTTTTAAAGGAAAATATATACTACTTGATTTTTGGAGTGCAAATTGTGGACCTTGTATAATGGAAATTCCTGTTCTGCTTGAGAACTATAAAAAATATAGAGATAAGGGTTTCGAAATTTTAAGTGTTTCTCTGGATAAGAAAAGAGAAGATTGGGAAAATATGGTAAAAAATAAAGGTATGATATGGATCACCGTTGGTGATTTGGAGGGATTGGATGGTGATATACCCATGACTTATAGTGTTTATTATATGCCTACATATTATTTGATTAATCCAGATGGTATAATTATCGATAAAATTTTAGGAAGAGGTCAATTGGATGAAAAGATAAAAAAGCTATTCAATGACTAATATGTTTTATTGAGATTCAAGAAATAAAAAAGGGATGTCACCTGAAGGTGACACCCCTTTTTTGATATAATAAAATCAATTTATTTAAGTCCTCTGCTTTTCAATAAAGGATCTATACTGGCTTCGCGACCACGGAAATTAACATACATTTCCAATGGATCTTTTAAGCCATTAGGTTCCAAAATTTCTTTTCTGAATTTTTGAGCTGTTTCCTGATCAAATAAACTTGTTTCGTTAAAAGCTTCGAAAGCATCATTATCTAAAACACCTGACCATAAATAGCTATAATATCCGGCAGAATAACCCCCAATAATATGAGAGAAATAAGTGGTGCGATATCTTGGAGCAATTTCTGGAATTAGTTTTCTTTTAGCAAAAAAGGCCTTTTCATATTCTCTGATATCAATATCTTTCTCAGCAGTAAGTGAGTGATATTCCATGTCAATCAAAGCAGCTGCAACAAATTCAACAGTAATAAAGCCCTGATTGAATAAACTTGAATTTTGAATTTTTTCTATCAGCTCATCAGGAATCACTTCACCAGTTTTATAATGCTTAGCATATACTTTTAGTACATCTGGCTCCATTGCCCAATGTTCCATAATTTGAGATGGAAGTTCTGTAAAATCACGTGCTCTGAAGGTAGATTGGTAACGAACGTTTGAAAACAAACCATCTAAGGCATGACCAAACTCATGAAAAACAGTCGTTACATTATCAACACTCATTAAAGCAGGAGCATCACCAATAGGACCACTTGCATTGGTTACAAATGTAACAATTGGGATTGTTTTATTTCCTTCATCATCAATTTTGTATCCTCTATAACCACCACACCATGCGCCACCACGCTTGCTTGCTCTGGCATAATAATCCTGATATAAAATACCAATGGTTGTTCCATCAGCTTCTTTTACTTCATGTGCAAAAGCATCTGGGTGAGGTAAAGGAATATCTTTAATTTCAGTGAAAGTGATTCCGTATAATTTATTGGCTACGTAAAAAATGGCTTCTTGAACATTTTTACGAGAAAAATAAGGTCTGATCTGACTGTCTTCAAAAGCATATTTTGCAGTTCGTACCTTTTCGGCATAATGCCACCAGTCCCATGCTTCAATATTGAAATCCTGTCCTTCGGCATCAACAATAGCTTGCATATCTTTTACTTCTTGTTTTGCAACCTCAAGAGCTGGCCACCAAACTTGATCTAATAAATTATATACACGCTTTGATGTTTTAGCCATACGTGTTGATAAAATTAAATCAGCATGACTTTTATAACCTAATAAATTGGCTTTTTTAACTCTCAAGTTTGTTACCTCAACAGAGATTTTTTTATTGTCTCTTTCATTATCATTATCACCTCTCATGGTGTAGGCGGTATAAATTTGTTTACGTAATTCGCGGTTTTCAGAATATGTTAAAAATGGATACATACTTGAACGTTGTGTGGTATACACCCATTTACCTTCTAAGCCAACTCTTTTAGCCTCTTGTGCTCCAGCCATACGAATAGTTTCTGGCAAACCTTTAAGGTCTGCTTTATTTTCAATGATAAGTTGGTAGCCATTAGTTTCAGCTAATAAATTTTGTCCAAACTGTATACCTAAACTTGAAAGTCTGGTATTGATTTTCATAAGCTCTTCTTTAGCTTCACCTTCAAGATTTGCACCATTTCTAACAAAACCTTTATAAAGATTTTCTAATAAATAAAGTTGATCTTTTTCAAGATTTAAGCCATCTTTTTGTTCATATACAGCTTTGATTCTAGCAAATAATCTGGGATCTAAGCGAATTTCATCACCATGTGCAGACATTAATGGAGAAGCCTCTCTAACAATAGCTTGAAGCTCGGGGGTTGTGTTTGCACTGTAAAGTCCAAATAAAACGGGAGTAACTTTTCCTAAAAAGCTTCCAGTTCTGGTATAGGCCACAATGGTATTTTCGAATGCTGGAGCATCGGCATTATTTAAAATTGTTTCAACCTCTTCTTTTTTCAATCTGATTCCTTCTTTAATGGCTGGCATATAATGCTCAGCTTTAATTAAATCAAAAGGAGGAACTCCAAATGGGGTGTCAAATTCAGCAAAAAATGGATTTGAATTATCAGCCACTTTTTCAGTTGTAGTGTTGCAAGACATCATTCCTATGCCTAACATGCAAAAAACAATAAGTAATTTTTTCATATGGTTATAGTTTGATAATTGATTTAGGGCTTAAAATTATAAAATTCAAGAGAAACAAAGATATATAATTCTAAATTATCTACAATCCGGATAAGGTATAAGATGAAGTTTTGATTCCTGGGGATGAATAAAAAAAGGTGTACCTATTGGCACACCTTTTTAAAAGTATTTTTTTCAGATTAATTTAATCCTCTTGCTTTTAGTAGCGGTTCAATGATTGGCTCACGACCACGAAAATCAACATACATTTTCATTGCATTTTCGATACCGTTTTTCTCCAATATATTTTTACGGAAACTTACAGCAGTTGCCTGATCAAAAATTCCATTTTCAGTAAAAGCATCATATCCATCATTATCTAAAACAGCGGCCCAAGTATAGCTATAATAACCTGCATCATATCCGCCAATAATATGACCGAAATAAGTAGTTCTATATCTAGATTCAATTTCTGGAATTAAACCAATGCTGTTTAAATAATCCTTTTCGAATTTGGCAATATCAATATCAACAGGCTTTTCAATAGTATGATAAGCAAGGTCAAGTAATGATGCAGCAATCACTTCAACATTTGCAAACCCTTGGTTAAATTTACTGGCAGCATCCATTTTTTGAACTAATTCTTCAGGAATAACCTCCCCTGTTTGATAGTGCTTAGCATATTGTTTCAATACTTCTGGCTCGCTAACCCAATGTTCCATAATTTGAGATGGTAGTTCAACAAAATCCCAAGCAATATAATTTGAGTTATAAGAAGTTTGTGAGAACAATCCGTCTAAAGCATGACCAAATTCGTGGAATAAAGTTGAAACTTCATCCATACTTAATAATGAAGGAGTATCTTCAGTTGGTTTTGTGAAATTACAAACCACAGTCACCAATGGGAAAATTTCTTTTCCATCAAGGATTTTGTGGTCTCTATAAGAGCCACACCATGCACCACCACGTTTACTTTCTCTTGGATGAAAGTCCATATATAAAAGTCCAACAGCATCTCCATTCGCTTCTTTTACTTCAAAAGCCTGAGCATCTGGATGAGGTAAAGGAATATCGTTTACAGGAGTAAATGTAATACCGTATAATTTTTTGGCTACCCAAAACGCACCGTCTCTAACATTATCAAGCTTGAAATAAGGGCGTACTTCTGCATCGTTTAGATTGTATTTTTCCATGCGGATTTTCTCAGCATAATACCACCAATCCCAAGAAGCCAACTTAAAGTTTCCTCCTTCGGCATCAATCATTTCTTGCATTTGTTTTGCTTCACTTTTAGCAATTGGCAATGCAGCTTCCCACAATTGCTCTAATAATTTAATCGCATTATCAGGAACACCGGCCATACGTGGCTCTAATGTTAAATGTGCATGTGTA
>JAOZUV010000114.1 GCA_029938505.1 Bacteroidales bacterium
TTTCACGTTTGATGATGGATCGTATTATTTTCTTAGGTGTTCCAATCAATGATTATGTGGCCAATATAATTCAAGCACAATTATTATTTTTGGAGTCCGTGGATGCAAAAAAAGACATCCAAATTTACTTAAATACACCAGGTGGTTCCGTTTATGCTGGTTTAGGCATTTACGATACCATGCAATACATCTCATCAGATATTGCAACTATTTGTACTGGAATGGCTGCTTCGATGGGAGCCGTTTTATTATGTGCCGGAGCAAAAGGTAAACGTACTGCTTTAAAACATTCACGTGTTCTTATTCACCAACCAATGGGTGGTGCTCAAGGACAAGCTTCTGACATTGAAATCACAGCTCGTGAAATTCAAAAGTTAAAAAAAGAGTTATACGATATCATTGCTTCACATGCCGGACAGACTTACAAAAAGATTTGGAAAGATTCTGATCGTGATTACTGGATGACTTCTGATGAAGCTAAGGAATATGGAATGATTGATGAAGTTTTAATTCGCAATAAAAAATAAATCTGTATGGCCAAGAAACATCTTGATCGTTGTTCGTTTTGTGGAAGAGAGAAAGAAGATACTGGTGTATTAATTGCTGGTATTGATGCTCATATTTGCAATCATTGTGTTGAACAAGCTCAATTGATTGTTCAGGAAGAGGTAAGTTCAAAGGCTGATTCTCAATTTGAAGACATTACCCTCTACAAACCAAAAGAGATTAAAGAACATCTCGATCAATATGTTATTGGACAAGATGATTCTAAACGGATACTTTCTGTGGCCGTTTACAATCATTACAAACGTATTATGCAACCCCCAACTGATGATGATGTTGAGATTGAAAAATCCAATATCATCATTGTGGGTGAAACAGGTACCGGAAAAACTTTATTAGCGCGTACTATTGCTCGCTTTTTGGACGTCCCCTTTTGCATAGCAGATGCAACTGTTTTAACAGAAGCTGGCTATGTAGGCGAAGATGTTGAGACCATCTTAACCCGTTTACTGCAAGTTGCAGATTATAATGTCGCAGCCGCAGAACGAGGAATTATTTTTATTGATGAGATAGATAAGATTGCTCGTAAAAGCGACAATCCAAGTATTACTCGCGATGTTTCGGGCGAAGGCGTACAACAAGCTTTGCTTAAACTTTTAGAAGGGACACCTGTAAATGTACCGCCACAAGGAGGACGTAAACACCCTGAGCAAAAGTTGATTCAAGTTGATACAAAAAATATTTTATTTATTTCAGGTGGGGCTTTTAACGGAATCGATAAAATCATTGGTTCGCGCATGCGAACAAATATGATTGGTTATAGTTCTGATAAAGATAAAGAAGTTATTGACAAAGAAAATTTGCTTCAATATATATCTCCTGCCGACCTCAAAACCTTTGGATTAATCCCTGAGATTGTTGGTCGCTTGCCTGTTCTTTCATATTTAGATCCACTGGACAAAGATGCTTTAATTCAAATTTTAACAGAACCAAAAAATTCATTGGTCAAACAATTCACCAAACTGTTTGAGATGGATGGGGTTAAATTAAAAATTGATAAAGAAGTTCTTGTATTCATTGTAAATAGAGCCATCGATTTTAAATTGGGTGCTCGTGGCTTACGTTCCATCATGGAAGCAATTCTTACAGATGCGATGTTTGAAATGCCATCTAAAAAATCTGCTAAGTCACTACATTTAACACTTTCATACGTAAAAGGGAAATTCGAAAAAGCTAATTTAGCAAAACTCAAAGTTGCGTAGTTCATAAATTTTTTCTTAAATTTATTTGTTTTCAAAATCACAATATGTGATTATTATTGTAATTTCGAATTATGAAAAAAATACTTTTCATAATCATCATTTTACTTTTAAGCAATTCTTCATTCTCCCAAAACATAAAAGATAGAATTGTTTATTCAACTGTAATTGATGGTGACACTCTTTTAATTATTCCTCTCGATGAAGTCAAAGTAAAAGCAAAGCGTACTCGTAAAAATATGCGTCACATCCGACGAACAAATCGATTAATTAGATATGTAAAAAAAGTATATCCCTATGCCAAAATAGCTGGTCGAAAACTCCAAGAATATGATTCGCTTTTAAGTACAATAGAGAAAAAATCTCAAAGAAGAAAAGTTATGAGGCAAGCCGAAAAAGAGATTAATGAGGAATTTGGGGGTGAACTTAAAAAACTTACAATTAATCAAGGCAAAATATTACTCAAACTAATTGATCGTGAAACCGGAGATACTTCGTTTAAGTTGGTAAAAGACTTAAGAGGTGGTTTTACTGCTTTTTTTTATCAAACATTTGCACGCCTTTTTACTTTGAATTTGAAAGTAAAATATGATCCCGAAGGAGTAGATAAGAAAATTGAAGAAATTGTACAGCTAATAGAATTAGGGATACTATAAAATTATTTTCCACGACCACGCAAAACAATCAGAATAGTATAAATCAAGATTTTAAAATCAATTGCCAAGGACATATTCTCGATATAAAGCAAATCATACTTTAAGCGTTCTATCATTTCATCAACTGTTGAAGCATAACCATATTGAACCTGACCCCAAGAAGTAATTCCAGGTCTAACCTTGTGCAACAAACGATAATGGGGTGAGCGTTTTACAATCTCATCGATATAATATTTTCGCTCTGGACGAGGTCCTACAAGCGACATGTCGCCAATAATAACACTATAAAATTGAGGAATTTCATCTAAGCGAACTTTACGTAAGAAACGTCCGAAAATAGTAATCCGGTTATCATCTTCAGATGAAAGTTGGGGGCCATTTGCTTCAGCATCCGCAAACATTGTACGAAACTTATACATTTTGAAAATTTGACCTGCTTTCCCTACCCGAAGTTGTCCATAAATAATGGGGCCAGGCGAGCTCAATTTCACCAAAACGCCTACCATAATATATACAGGAATTAGAAATATAATTGAAACTAGAGACACAACTACATCCAATATACGTTTGATCGACTGTTGCCATGATGGCATTAATTCTGGAGAAATTTGTATTAATGGAGCATGGAAAATCGAGTGCATCTTGATGTTACCCATCATAAAATCCTGCATATCTGGAATGATTTTCACAACAACATTTAAATCCTCCAGCTCGGCAAAAATTCTATCTACAAACTCATTCTCGCTATTCTCAATAGCAATGATTACTTCTTCTATTGATTGTTGAATAACAATTTTTCGTAAATCTTTATAATGTCCAAAACATGGTAAATATTTATCGATTTCAGACTTTTTATCTTTAAAAACCTTAACATATCCCAACAATAAATTACCTGATGACTTAGGCTGACTTTCTAATTCATGATACGTTTGAAGAGCACTTCCATTGTTTCCAACAATCAAAGATTTGAAACCAATAATACGGTTGTGAATTTTATAAGCAGTAATGGAAGTAATAATGAGTCGAGGGATATAAGTAAGTATAAAATGCAATGAAAAGAGAACAAAAAAAGACAGGTAATACGTTTTATAGTCATCAATTCTATCATCCAAGATCAAAAAGAAAAACAAAACTAAAACACCTATAAAAGAAATTTGAAAAGTTTGTCCAAACTCAGCTAAACGAGCTTTTTTAAATATCTTACGATAGGTTCCTTGCACATAGTATAAAATCACCCAAAAAACGGGGATAATTAAAACGCCCAATAAAAAGTTAGAATCTTGAATAATCAAATAAAAATTTAAAAGATCAGTTGACTCAATAAAATATTTTCTAAAAAAATAGAATAAGCCCCAAGCTATTGCAGCTGATATATAATCAAATAAAAAATACTTTAATACTTGAAGATTTTTATTCATTTTAAGTCTGATTAATTATCAGATAAATATAAATGCAATTGAGGAGCTAATTACTTTAGTCTATAAAACGAAATTATTATCTAAAAAATTATATCAGACTACAAATTATTTGCACTCTGATTAATCTTGTCCATAATTTTATATGCTACATCTAATGCTAAATAACCATCATTAATAGTTACCGAAGGAGTGGTGTTATTAATAATCGAATGATAAAAACTTTCAAGCTCCGTTTTGATCGCATTAATTTCTGCAACTTCAGGTTTTTCAATCGTAATTTGCTTTGAGCCTTTTCCTTCACCCAAATCAATAATCATATCAAATGGACCCGCTTTATCCGGATCAACATCTTTCATTCTAACAATCTCAGTTTTCTTTTCAAAGAAGTCAACAGAAATATAAGCGTCCTTTTGAAAGAAACGAGATTTACGCATATTTTTCAATGAAATTCGACTGGCTGTTAAATTCGCTACACAACCATTATCAAACTCAATACGAGCATTGGCAATATCGGGAGTTTCGCTAACAACTTTAACACCACTTGCACTCACTTTTTTGATTGGAGATTTAACTACACTCAAGATAATATCAAGATCATGTATCATTAAATCCAAGGTAACCGGAACATCAGTACCACGTGGATTAAACTGAGCCAAGCGATGAGATTCAATAAACATAGGTTTATTAATAAAATCTTTGGCAGCTATAAAAGCAGGGTTAAATCGTTCAACATGCCCAACCTGTACCTTAACATTTGCTTCTTCAGCTAATTCAATTAATTCACTAGCTTCATCAGGAGTTGTAACTATGGGTTTTTCAACAAAAACATGTTTAAAGTTTTTCAAGGCTTTTGCAGCAGATTCAAAATGTGAAATTGTGGGGGTTACAATATCAACGGCGTCAACTAAATCTATCAATGTTTGAGCATCACTAAATCGCTTAATTCCAAGTTCATTCATTGCAATTTCAGCATTTTCATCACTTGGGTCATAAAATCCTACAATTTCGAACTCTTCAATTAATTTGATACATTTTACATGTATTCTTCCTAAATGACCAACGCCCAAAACTCCAATTTTCAACATAATATTCTTTTTCTGCAAATGTAATTTTTTTTGTGCTGAACGAATTAGTAAATTCGCGTAAATTATTCCATATTTACTAACATATTTTTAAAAAAACTGAGATACAGATATTGAAGATGGTAGATACTTATAAGCATAAAGGAATGCGTAAACAATTGGTGGAAGTTGTTCGAAAAAAAGGAATTCAGAATGAAGCAATTTTAGATGCCATAGAAAATATCCCTCGCCATCTTTTTATGGATTCTTCTTTTTTGGAATTTGCTTATCAGGATAAACCATTCCCAATCGGCTCAGGACAAACAATTTCTCAACCGTTTACAGTAGCTTTTCAAACCGAGCTATTAGAAGTTAAAAAAGGGGATAAAATATTGGAAATTGGAACAGGCTCTGGTTATCAAGCCTGTGTTTTAGTTGAATTAGGAGCAAAAGTTTTTACCATTGAACGACAAAAAAAACTTTACCAGAAAACAAAAGAATTTTTACCAAGTTTGGGTTACCGCATTAAAACGTTTTATGGAGATGGCTTTTTAGGACTACCTGCTTTTCAACCTTTCGATAAAATTATCATAACTGCTGGAGCTCCCTTCACCCCAGAGGAACTTTTGAAACAATTAAAAATTGGTGGTATTATGGTGATTCCTGAAGGAAAGAGTGATGTCCAAATCATGAAAAAAATTATTCGAGTTTCTGAAACTACCTTTAATACACAAGAACACGGAGATTTCCGCTTTGTACCCCTACTCGAAAACAAGGCAAACGATTAAAAAAAATTAGAACTATTTAAGTAATTTAAAGCTAATTTTACTTTTTCCTCAATGCTTATTCGCCCATCAATCCAATGGATTTCTATTCCTTGCTTTTCCATTCTGCGAAACCAGGTCATTTGTCGTTTCGAGAATTGATGAATCGCAATCTCCAATGTTCTGAACATCTCATTAAAACTTAATTCCCCAATCACATGCTTGGTTACTAATTTATATTCCAGCCCGTAAAACATGAGGCTCTCAGCTGAAGTATCATTGTTCAACAACGATTTCACCTCTTCAATCATACCATGTTTTAATCTTTTTTCAAGTCGTTCAGTAATTCTTTTTTTAATAGTGTCTCTATCGAATAATATCCCAAAATTCAAGCTTTTTAACGAAGGGAATTTATCTTCAGTAGCCATTTTGCTAATATGATCTTGAATTTCAATAGCTCGTATTAAACGCTTTCGATTCGAAGTATCACTTATATTATGAATCTCTTTGTATCTCTGTAAAATCGAAATAAGTTTTTCATCAGATTCATCTGCAAGGGATTTACGCAATTTAATATTTTCAGACACCTCAAGCATATCATATCCCTTAATTACCGAATCGAGATACAAACCCGTCCCACCACACATAATCACAGATTTTTTACGTGTAGAAATATCTTTAAACGCCTTCAAAAAATCCTTTTGAAACTCATAAACATTATATTCATAACCAGGATTTGCAATATCAATCAGATGATATGGAATGTTAACCCCATCAACTAAATAGTCTTCTAAATCCTTACCTGTACCTAAATCCATTCCACAATAAACCTGACGACTATCTGCACTGATGATTTCGGCATCTATGGCTTTTGCCAGATGAGCAGCAAAGGTGGTTTTACCCGTTGCTGTTGGACCAAGTACGGTAATTATTTTATTGATTCCAGACATTTTTTTGATATTCTTCTTCTTTTTC
>JAOZUV010000115.1 GCA_029938505.1 Bacteroidales bacterium
GAAGGCCTTAAGAAATTGAAGGACGAGCTGGAACAGTTGATGAAAGTGGAGCGCCCAAACATTTCACTGCAAATAGCTGAAGCACGCGATAAAGGTGATTTGTCAGAGAATGCTGAATACGATGCTGCCAAAAATGCACAAGGAATGCTAGAACTTAAAATTGCTAAATTACAAGATGTAATTAGCAATGTGCGCGTTATTGACGAATCGAAATTGGACGCTACCAAGGTTTTAATTTTGACGAAAGTGAAAATTAAAAACCTTAAAAATAATGCTGAAATGACCTATACTTTAGTCCCTGAAAAAGAGGCTGATTTGAAGGCTGGAAAATTGTCTGTTTCTTCGCCAATTGCTAAAGGTTTGCTTGGTAAAAGTGTGGGCGAGCAGGCTGTGATTGCAGTTCCTGCCGGAAATATTACATTTAAAATTTTGGGAATAAGTCGAGATTAACAAAAACATAATAGCATGGCATCCATATTCACGAAAATAGTACAAGGCGATATTTCTTCTTATAAGATTGCGGAGGATGAACAATTTTACGCTTTTTTGGATATTAATCCTTTATCAAAAGGTCATACTTTGGTAATCTCAAAAACTGAAGTTGATTATATTTTTGATTTAGAAGATAAGTTACTTTCCGAATTACATTTGTTTGCCAAGAGAGTAGCTAAAGCCATAGAAACTACTATCGATTGTAAACGCATTGGAGTGGTGGTTTATGGTTTGGATGTGCCTCATGCTCATATTCATCTTATTCCTTTAATCGAAGGAAATGAGATTAACTTTAGCCGTGAAAAAGTGAAGCTTAGTCAAGCAGAATTTATCTCCATCGCAAAAGCGATTAGTGAATCTTTTCAGAAAAATTAACTGGAGTATCTTCATGCTGAACTTAGTTCAACATCTCAGAAATTCTAATTAAAATCCTTTAAGTGTCAAATAGGCCATTTTTTGACTATTTCAGGTAGTCGTGTTATTACTTCTTTTCCAAAGATAACTTCTGTAACTAGTCCCATATGCATCATATCAATCATTCTACACAAATATGACTTTCCTTGAATCCACCAAGTATAATAAGCATCAACAAATAAATAATGTGATGTTTTCTTTTTTAAGTTTAATTCTATTTCAGATAATTCTAAGCCATCTAATAATGATTCGTAAATCCCATCAGCGACTCTGCTCCCAAATGTAGTTGTAAAATAATATTCTTTGATTTCCCAAATAGCTTTTGGGTTCTTTATTGAAGGAAATGCACCATCCACAGTTCTGGACAAAATCCTGACAGGTAAATTATTTTCGGTGAAAATTATTAATTTTTTAGGGTCATGGTTAAAATCTGTTGATTTTAAAGTGTTTTCGATTAGCATATTTATTATTGATGTAAAATATGCTGTAACTTTCTTAGTTCCTTTTTGTTTGTTCTGAGGAAATGGTATGATTGGATTTGTCTTCTTTCTTAGAATGTCGAATTCTGCTTTAGCTATCTCTGCATCCATCAATAGGGGTTCAACTTTATTATTTAGGATTTCAGCTCTATACTTAAAATATTCTGCCATTTTTTTACACTGTAAAGTTGGAGAGCCATCTTTTTTCTTAACATAATCCAAGTTAAATTTTTCTTGTTCGAAGAAGTTAATTATTTCATCAGTCGTAAACTTTTTTACTACTGATGCTTTTACACCTTTGGATTTAAGGTGTTTCTTGATATTATTTATATTGGGAGGTTTATTTGCTTTTACATAAGCTGCTAATTTAACTCCTCTTGGTAAAGAATAACTGTATCCTTTATTATTAGAAAGATATTTAATATTTGTCCAAAATTCTAAATCTAGATTTTTAAATTCGTTATTTGCTTTCATTTATATTCTTTTCAAACTCATTAATAAATTCACTAAGAGTAGCACCCATAGATTCTACAAGAGACTTTAATTCAACTAAGTCTAACCTTCTTTCTCCTGTTTCAATTTTACTAATAAATGATTGGGGGACGTTTAAAATTTCAGCTAAATCAATTTGTTTAAGTCCAACTCCAATTCGTAGACTATATAAAGTTTTTAATAGTGCTTGATGTTCTTTACTATTTAGACTTTTTTCCATAATTCAAATCTATATCCTATATTCGGATATCCCAAATTAGGATAAGGACATAGTTGTTGCTATCTTTGTTAAAATTTAGTTTATGCAATTAACACTTGATAGTAAATTTGCGACATATACTCCACCTAAAAGTCAACTATTAAAATGGGTAGGAAACAAACAGCGGTTTGCTTCTGAGATAGCAAGGTTTTTCCCAGTTGACTATGATACTTTCTATGAGCCATTTATTGGTAGTGGGGCTGTTATAGCTACAGTAGCCCCAATTAAAGGTGTAGGATCAGATGCCTTTAAACCCTTGGTTGAAATTTGGCAAAAACTAAAAAATGATCCAGAGGGACTAATAGAATGGTACGCTGCGAGTAGAAATAGATTAGATAATGAAGATAAAGTGGCAGTTTATGAAAGTGTTAAGGATTCATTTAATTCTAAACATAATGGCGCTGATTTTTTATTTCTTACCCGAACTTGTTATGGAGGTATAGTTCGTTTTAGAAAGTTGGATGGTTTCATGAGTACGCCTTGTGGTCCTCATACACCAATTTCAGTTAAAAATTTTGCTATTAGAGTTAAAGATTGGCATAGACGAATGGTTAATGTAGATTTTGTTCATTCTGATTACAAAGAAATTTTCTCTCAAGCGACAGAGGGCGACCTAATATATTGTGATCCTCCATATAGCCATAGCCAAGGAATTCTCTATGGTGCACAATCATTTAAATTAGAAGAATTATTTACTGAAATTGCTTTTGCAAAAGAGAAAGGTGTACGAGTTGCATTGAGTATAGATGGCAGCAAAAAATCTGGTAGATATTTATGTGATTTACCAATTCCAATCGATGTTTTTGAAGAGGAAATATCCGTTAGTGTTGGGCGCTCGATGTTAAGACGCTTTCAAATGGAGGGACAATCCCTAGAAGCAGAATTGGTTTCTGATAGGCTTCTCTTAAATTATACTGTCTGATTTAAGATGACAATTTTCTAAAGTCTAAGATCTATAATCTAGCATTTATTTTAATAAGCTCTTTCGTTTCGGCCTTCAATATAATTGATAAATGAACGATTGACTACGCGATTTCCTCCTGGTGTTGGATAATTTCCTGTAAAATACCAATCACCTGTATGTTCTGGACTGGCAATATGTAAATCTTCGATGGTTTGATAAACGATTTCAACCTCAGTATTTACTTCTGAATGTGTAAGTAATTCTGATATTTTTGCAGAAATTTGGATGGCGGTAAATGGATTGTATATTTCCTTTACATGATTCACTACTTTTTCCACAGCTAAGTTTTCCTGAGCTTTACATTTCTGATAAACCTCGTTGATGATATTCGATTGCTTGGTGTCGTGCAGTAATTCGATGGCTGCTTTAAACGCAATAAAATCATTTAACTTCGACATGTCAATTCCGTAACAATCGGGATAACGAATTTGAGGAGCTGAGGATGCCACCACAATTTTCTTTGGATTCAATCGATCAAGTATGCGGATAATACTTTGTTTTAAAGTGGTACCTCTCACAATGGAGTCATCTAAAACTACCAAACTGTCAATATTTGGTTGAACTGTACCGTAAGTAACATCGTAAACGTGAGCAACCAAATCGTCGCGTTGGGTATCCTGAGTAATAAAAGTTCTTAGCTTGATATCCTTTACTGCCACTTTTTCGATGCGTGGTTTCAAGGCTAAAATTTCATCCAATTTATCCCCCTCAATTTTATCCCCTAGTTGGATGATTTTATCTTTTTTAATGGTATTACAAAAATTATCCATTTCTTCCATCATACCTCTAAAAGCTACCGAAGCAGTATTTGGGATGTAGGAGAAGACCGTTTTTTCGAAATCATGTCCAATAGCTTTCAATACGCTTGGAACCAATGAACTACCCAATTTTTTACGTTCTTTATAAATATCGACATCTGTTCCCCGAGAAAAATAGATGCGTTCAAAAGAACAAGCTTTTCGCTCTAATGGTTCATTGATTTGAACTTCTTTGCAACGCCCATCTTTTTTAACAATCAAGGCATGGCCAGGTTTAATTTCTTGAACCTGATCACTGCTTAAGTTAAAGGCTGTTTGAATAACGGGGCGTTCTGATGCTGCAATGACAACTTCATCATCTTGATAATAAAAAGCAGGACGAATTCCTGAAGGATCACGAAATACAAACGAATCGCCATGACCAATCATGCCACCAATAACATAACCACCATCCCAATGTTTGGAGGATTTTTTAAGAATATTTTGAACGTTTAATTCTTTAGCGATTAGTTTAGTTATTTCACGTTTTGTATGTCCTTGCTCTTTGTATTTATAGTATATATCATCATTGGCTTCATCTAAAAAATGACCAATTTTCTCAAGTATAGTAATGGCATCTGAAGTTTCCACAGGATATTGACCATATTCAATAAGTTCCTCAAATAGTTGAGGCATATTGGTAAGATTGAAATTGCCAATCACTGCCAAATTACGTGTTTTCCAATTATTTTTACGGATGAAAGGGTGGAGGGCTGAGGTGGTATTTCCACCAAATGTTCCATAACGAAGATGACCAATATATAGTTCTCCAACAAAATCGATATTGTTTTTTAACCAATCAACATCATTCAAACGAGCAGGATTCTCAACTTTAACAGCTTCCAGTTTTTCATAAACCGTATTGAAAATGTCTTTGATGGCTGTTGATGAATTTGAGCGTAAACGATTGATGTATTTATTCCCTGGTTCTAAGTCAAATTTTACATTTGCAATCCCAGCACCATCTTGTCCACGATTGTGCTGTTTCTGCATTAATAAATGTAGCTTGTTTAAACCGTATAAAGCAGTTCCGTATTTCGATTGATAGTATTCTAAGGGTTTAAGCAATCGTACAAGGGCAATTCCGCATTCATGTTTGATCTGGTCGCTCATTTTAGTATTTTAAATTCTTAGCAAAAATAAGAAATATATAAATTTCAGCTTTAAAAAATAAGTTTTACTTTTATGCCTTTTATAAATAAGATTGTTTAAGATGATTAGAGAAGCTACGATAGATGACATGGATGCCATCATCGATTTTCAGTTGAAAATGGCGATGGAAACTGAGGATGTAAAGCTTGATTCAGAAATTCTGATGGCTGGGGTAAAAGCCCTTTTTGAAAAGTCTGAGTTGGGTTTGTACTATGTGGCTGAAGTGGATGGCAAAGTTGTTGGCTCAACCATGACGACCTATGAATGGAGTGATTGGCGCAATGCAACTATGATATGGTTGCAATCCGTTTATTTTCTTCCTGAATATCGAAATCAAAAATTATTTAGCAAAATGTATGCTTACATTAAAGCTAAGGTTATTGCTGATGAGTCATTTTGTGGCATTCGATTATATGTGGACAAAACAAATTTACATGCTCAAAAAGTGTATAATACCATCGGCATGAATGGCGAACATTATGATACTTACGAATGGATAAAATAATATACAATGAAAAAATTAGTTTTAGGATTAGCTGCACTGGCATTTATAAGTAATGCTAGTTTTGCTCAAGTAGATAAAAGTGATTGGAAAGAGGGGACCCCAGAAGGATGTACTTCCATTACAGTTGGTAAATTAGCTTCGGCTGATGGATCGGTTATTACTTCGCATACGGATGATAGCCATCGTACACGTTCGTGGATGGATTTTACAGTTGCAAAAAAACATAAAAAAGGGGCAACAACCACTATGTATAAACGTGTTGCTTATGATAGTTTGGCTATGCCGACTTATGCTCATAACCTTATTGGGGAAATCCCACAAGTAGAAGAAACCTATGCCTTTTTAAACACGGCTTATCCATGTATAAACGAAAAACAATTGGCCATGGGCGAATCTACTTTTGGGGGTCGTGATGAGTTACAATCAGATGAAGGTTTGATTGATTGTCAACGTTTATGTCAGCTGATGCTGGAAAGATGTACTACCGCTCGTCAGGCGATCACAATGGCTGACGGATTGACCAAAAAATATGGTTGGAATGACTCGGGTGAATGTTTAACCATTGCCGATCCTAAAGAAGTTTGGCATTTCGAAATTGTGGGTTCGGGTAAAGGAAAAATAGGGGCCGTTTGGGTAGCACAGCGTGTTCCAGACGATCATGTTGCTGTTAATGTGAATGCAAGTACCATCAAAGAAATTAATTTAGATGATGCTGATCATTTTATGGCTTCTGAAAATATTTTTGATTTAGCCATCGAAAATGGCTGGTACAATCCAGAAAAAGAAACTTTCCGTTTTTGCTATGCCTATGCACCTAATAGTCGCAATTCATTTGCATCCAGAAGAAGAGAATGGAGAGTGTTGAGCTTAGTTGCTCCGTCTTTAAAATTAAATCCAAATGATAAAGATTATCCTTTTTCAGTTAAACCGGATGAAAAAGTTACCCTTGAAAAATTGGTAAGCATTTTTAAAGATTATTATGAAGGAACTCCTTTTAATATGATTAAAGATTTAAAGGTTGAAGATGCCGATGGAAAAATGGTCATTTCTCCTTTGGCTAATCCAAA
>JAOZUV010000116.1 GCA_029938505.1 Bacteroidales bacterium
TCAGTTTTTGAAGTTGAAGTTGCTGAAGAAACCGAATTTGGTGGATATAAAGCTGTTATCCCAAAAGTTAGTGGGATGGCTTATATTACCGGACAAAATAAATTTTATATCGACCCTGATGACCCTTTAAAAAACGGATTTATATTTAGATAATTTATTAACAAATAATATGAAAAAACAAATTTTATTAGCATTACTATTTATCTGCTTAAGTCAATTTGGCTTTACGCAAAAATCAGAATTGCAACAATTTTTGGAAAGTATTCCTGACTTAAACTTCACCAAAATTGATTCAGTGGATCGTTTTGCAGAATTTTATCATTTAGAAATTACTCAAGCTCTTGATCACAAAAATCCAAACGGAAAAACATTTAAGCAAAGAGTTTTTTTGTCGTTAAATGAAAAAACAAAACCTCTTGTGTTGGTTACCGAAGGTTATAATGCCAATCGTGCTGCCAGAAGAGATTATATGACGGAGCTCACCAAAGTTTTAGATGCCAATCAAATTTTTGTGGAGCATCGTTATTGGGGAACTTCCTTTCCCGATAGTACCAATTACGACTATTTAACGATTGAGCAGTCTGCAAACGATCACCATCGTATTGTCGAATTATTCAAACCTTTTTTTACAGGCAAATGGATCAATACGGGCATCAGCAAAGGTGGGCAAACCACCATGTATCATCGTTATTATTTTCCGGATGATGTGGATGCTTCCGTTCCTTACGTGGGTCCATTAATGTTTGCTCGTGCCGATCCTCGATTCGATGAATATTTTGATACCGTGGGTACTGAAGAATGTAGAATGGCTATCCATAATTTTCAAGAATTATTACTAAAAAAGAAAAAGGATTTGCTTCCCAAATTTATTGAAGGGAATAAAGAAAAAGGATACACTTACCGACCGGGTTATGAGTTTGGGTATGAGTATATGGTGCTTGAATATCCTTTTGCATTTTGGCAGTGGGGAGCTGATTGTAATTCAATTCCTGAGGAAAGTGTGGGTTTGGATTCAATCTATAAACATTTCAATAAAATAGTGGATTATGGTTATTTGACTGAACCTAAAGGTCGCGATGGCTATAGTTTTATGGTTCAGGCAATGAAAGATTTTGGATATTATGGTTATGATGTTTCAGAGTTTGAAGGTTTATTGGATGTGGTGAAGGAACATAATTATGATTTTGTTCTGCCCGAAAATACTATAATCAAATATAATCCTGAGTTAATGCAAAAAGTGAAAAACTATCTGCAAAAAAATGGCGATCACTTTTTATATATTTACGGTGGTTTCGATCCTTATGCTTCGCAACAAGTGGTGCTCACTGGTGAGTGCGATGCTGTAAAGTATGTATTGCCAGGAGGATCGCATGCTACACGCATTAGGAATTTCCCAAAGGAAATCAGACAGGAAATGTTTGAAAAGTTAGAGGAGTGGCTCGATGTAGATATTACTTACGAATTTAAGGATAAATAAAATTTCAACACTTAAAACTTTATAAATGGCTAATAGCACGACACAAAACAAGAAATCTTATATTTTATCGATTACAATCATAGGCGCATTGTTTTTTATTTTTGGCTTTGTAACCTGGCTAAACGGAATATTGATTCCTTATCTGCAAATTGCGTGTGAGCTGACAAATTTTCAAGCCCTTTTTGTAGCCTTTGCTTTTTATATTTCTTATACAGTGATGGCTTTACCCTCGTCTTGGGTGTTGAAAAAAACAGGTTTTAAAAATGGGATGATGGTTGGACTTTTGGTAATGGCCGTAGGAACTCTGATCTTTATTCCGGCTGCACAAACCCGCACCTATGAGCTTTTTTTATTGGGATTGTTTATTATGGGTACAGGACTGGCTGTTTTACAAACGGCTTCCAATCCATACATAACTATTATTGGTCCTATCGAATCTGCAGCTAAGCGAATTAGCATTATGGGGATTTGTAATAAAGTAGCGGGGGCAGCAGCTCCATTAATTTTAGCCTATTTTATTTTAAGCGATGGCGATGCATTTGTAGAGAGTTTAAAATCGATGGATGCTGCTGCCAAAGCTGTAGCACTCGATGGTTTAGCCGAAAGAGTAATCATGCCTTATATTGTGATGACCATTGTCTTGGTATTATTAGGTTTGATGATTCGATTTTCGCCCCTTCCAGAAATTGAGGATGAGCAGGAAGAAGTGGATGAGTCCATCTCCAGCAAAACAAATATTTTTCAATTTCCACATTTGGTTTTGGGTGTGTTGGCTTTATTCTTTTATGTGGGTGTTGAGGTTATTGCAGGGGATACCATTATTCGTTATGGGATCTCGTTAGGCATTCCTATTGATGTTGCCAAAGCCTTTACTTCTTATACTTTAATTGCCATGATTGTGGGTTATGTTTTAGGAATAGTCTTCATTCCAAAATATATTTCGCAGCGAAAAGCCTTGGAGTATTCAGCCATATTAGGAATTGTTTTCTCAGTAGGTGCCATTTTTAGTCCGCCCATGCTGTCAGTTATTTTTGTAGCCTTACTCGGATTAGCAAATGCATTGGTTTGGCCGGCTATTTGGCCATTGGCTATTCACGATTTGGGACGTTTTATAAAAACGGGTTCAGCTATGTTGATTATGGCTATTGCCGGTGGAGCAATTCTTCCTTTATTATGGGGGAAAATTGCGGATGTGCATTCATCGCAATTTGCTTATTGGGTTATGGTTCCATGCTACATTTTTATTTTGATGTATGCAAGTCGGTGGCATAAAATGCGTTCTTGGAAGAAATAAATACTCAAGGCAATATTAAATTAAATATTGAAATTCATATAAAAAAATGAAACCAACATTACTGATATTAGCAGCAGGATTAGGGAGCCGTTATGGTGGCGTAAAACAAATGGATAAGATTGGCCCTTCGGGCGAAAGTATTATTGATTATTCAATTTATGATGCCATTCGTGCAGGATTTGGAAAAGTTGTTTTTGTGATCAATAAAAAAATTGAACAAGATTTTAAAGAGATTTTCGAGCCCAAATTAAAAGGTCGAATTGAAACAGCCTATGTTTTGCAAGAAGTTGAAAAGCTTCCGGCTGGATTTGTTTGTCCCGAAGAACGTTTAAAACCTTGGGGAACAGCTCATGCAATTTTAGCGGCTAAAGATGTCATTAATGAAGCGTTTGCCGTAATCAATGCCGATGATTTTTATGGGGCAGAATCCTATAAAACAATCAAGAAGTTTTTTGATAAATCGCAAGAAGGGAAACTCCAATTTAGCATGGTGGGTTATAATTTGGATAAAACAATAACTGACTTTGGAACTGTTTCGCGAGGAGTGTGTGTTCTCGATTCAGAGGATAATTTAATAGAGGTCAATGAACGCACCAATATCCAACGAAAAGATAATGCCATTGGATATTATTCGGAAAACGAAAAATGGAATCCCCTGATTGGGAATGAAATTGTATCTATGAATTTTTGGGGATTCACCCCTGATTTATTTAAGTATTTGGAGGAAGGCTTTTCTGATTTTCTTACAGATAATATCCAGAAACCTAAATCAGAATACTATATCCCAACCATTGTAACTGAGCTAATAGCAAAGGGTTTAGCCGATTTTAAAGTGCTCGAAAGTAAAGATCAGTGGTTTGGAGTGACCTATCAAGAGGATAAACCGGTTGTTATCGAGAGTGTTAAAACTTTAGTGAAATCAGGTCTTTATCCACAAAAACTATGGACCTAGATCAATTAAAAAATATCGTCAATCAATTTCAACTTAGTGGAGAATATTTGTCATCTAAGCCATTTGGAAATGGTCACATCAATGATACTTATTTAGTTGAATTTGATGAAAACGGAAGTTCGACCAAATATATTTTACAACGAATTAATCATCATGTTTTTAAGCAACCAGAGCATGTTGTCCATAATATTGAAAAGGTTTTAAATCATTTGAGAGAAAAGGGCATTGATGTTTTGAGAACGTATCCTTCCGATGGAAAACCGTATGTTATTGATGCTGAAAATAATTATTGGCGGCTGTATAATTTTATTTCCAACGCAAAGTCGATAGAGGTCGTTGAGCAGAATTCGCAGGCTTATGAAGCGGCCAAATCCTATGCCGAATTTCAAGCCTTATTATTGGATGTAGATCCAAATGATTTTTTTGAGATAATCACCGATTTTCATAATCTGGATTTTCGTTTTGAGCAATTTGATCAAGCACTCAGTGGAAATGTAGCTGATAGGGCTCAATTTGTAAAAACAGAAATTGAATTTGTAAAGGCGAGAGCTTTTATTTCCACGAAAGTGAAAGGATTATTCAATCAAGGGGAACTGCCTCTTCGAATAACACATAACGATACCAAATTAAACAATGTTTTATTGGATGATAAAACAGGCCAGGGTGTTTGTGTTATTGATTTAGATACGGTGATGCCGGGCAGTGTTTTGTTTGATTTTGGGGACATGATACGAACTTTTACCAGTCCGGTAGCCGAAGATGAAAAAGATACTCAAAAGGTAATGCTTCGTATGGAGATTTTTGAAGAAATCTGTCGAGGATACCTATCGGTTTTAGCCAATAAATTAGCAAAACCAGAAAAGGAAAATCTTGTTTTAGGTGCTAAATATATGATTTTGATGATTGGCTTACGTTTTTTAACCGATTACCTTCAAGGAGATACTTATTATAAAACGAAGTATTCAGATCATAATTTGGTGAGAGCCAGGAATCAATTTTTTTTATTAAAAGATTTAGAAAATAAGGAAGAAGAGTTAAAATTATTCGTTAAAAAACAGTGTTAGAATGAAGAGCTCCCCCAAAACCATTTCATATATATTCTTATGGACAACGGCTATTATTTGGGGTTTTGCCTTTGTGGCTCAACGTATGGGAATGGAGTTTATAGGTCCATTTACCTTCAATGGAATTCGCTTTGCATTAGGGGCATTTACTCTGCTTCCAGTCTTGTATTTTTCGAAGAGAAGTAGGAGTAAGTTACGACCAGATAAAAAACAGAAAATACCATTGATTGTGGGAGGTTCTCTAGCAGGTTTAGCTCTATTTCTTGGGGCTAGTTTGCAGCAAATAGGCATTGTAAATACAACGGCCGGGAATGCTGGATTCATCACTAGCTTATATGTAGTCATCACTCCTTTATTAGGAATAATATTTAAGCAGAAATTAACAAAACAAATTTGGATTGGTGTTGTTCTGGCAACGATTGGGCTTTATTTTCTGAGTGTTAGTGGCGGCTTTTCGATGGGGGAAGGTGATCTCTTTGTTTTAGTTGGCGCTTTTTTCTTTGCCTGTCATGTTTTGCTAATCGCTTGGTTATCGCCTCAGTTTAATGTGTTGAAATTATCTATTATTCAATTTTCGGCAACCTCATTATTAAGTATGATAATAGCTGTTTGTACTGAACAAATCGAATGGGTTTCAATCTATCAAGCTGCCATTCCTATTATTTATGGAGGGATGTTTTCAGTGGGAATTGCTTATACATTACAAGTAGCCGGACAGCGTCACACAAAACCTTCGTTAGCCGCAATTATTCTTAGTTTTGAAGCCTTTTTTGCTGCTGTTGGAGGATGGTTTCTCTTAAATGAGATGTTTAATACGCGTGAAATATTCGGCTGTTTATTAATGTTAGCTGGAATAATTATTGCTCAAATAAAATTCAAAAAAATAAAACATGATTAATCGTAGAAAATTTATTACAGCTTCGGCTTTGGCTTCAGTTGCACTTGTAGCAAGTAACAAAAGTTTAAAAGCCATAAATAAATTTGGTAATGCAACACCAAAATCTTCTTCAAATATTCCTTTGGTAATTTCAACATGGAATCATGGGATGCCTGCCAATGAAGCTGCCTGGAAAATTTTGTCTTCAGGAGGAAATGCTTTGGATGCCGTTGAACAAGGTGTTCGTGTGCCAGAGGGTGATCCCAATTCGATGTCGGTTGGCTATGGGGGTTTGCCCGATCGTGAAGGAATAGTAACACTCGATGCCTGCATCATGAATAAGGATGGGAATTGTGGATCAGTCTCATTTTTGCAAAATATCAAACATCCCATTTCTGTAGCTCGGAAAGTGATGGAGGAAACTCCTCATGTTATGTTATCAGGAAAAGGGGCTTTTCAATTTGCCATAGAACAAGGATTTAAAAAAGAAAAATTATTGACCGATAAGGCAAAAAAAGCATGGGAGGATTGGAAAAAAAGATCAAATTACCAACCTAAAATAAATTCTGAAAATCATGACACCATTGGAATGCTTGCACTGGATGCAGTAGGTGATATTGCGGGGGCTTGTACAACTAGTGGAGCGGCTTATAAATTACATGGTAGAGTAGGAGATTCTCCAATTATTGGTGCAGGATTATTTGTTGATAATGAAATTGGTGGGGCTGTTGCAACAGGAATGGGTGAGCTGGTTATGAAAACACTTGGGACTTTCTTAGTTGTTGAATTAATGCGAAATGGAAGGAGTCCTCAAGCAGCTTGTGAAGAAGCCGTTCAAAGAATTGTTGACAAATTACCAGATTATAAAAAATTTCAAGTGGGTTATCTGGCAATAAATAAAGCTGGTGT
>JAOZUV010000117.1 GCA_029938505.1 Bacteroidales bacterium
CAGTTCATTCATATTAGTCGTAATTGTGATATAATTTGGCGAACCAATTAAATGATAGCTTGAACGGGCATAACTAAATTGAAATTTCGAAATATGAAAACCAAAGCCCCATGAAAATCCAACAGTAGATATTTTCGACTCAACTTTCATTTCTTGTCGACGGCGATAATTATACCCTAGGCGAATGACAAAATTATCACTAATATTTAGCTCTCCACCAAATACGATATGGCTAAAAAACTTTTGTCCAATATTAGCCGAATTATCAGGAGTTTCATCCACCCCAATTATACTTTGAACATACAATGCATTTTCATACGTTAAATCCCATTTCTCCATATGTGTAAAAACGACTGAATATCGAAATGGAATATGAGAAAGTTTTTTTGAAAGTCCCAATTGTATTTCAAAAGGCAAGGGTTCGGTATTACCAGAGTGATAACTTGAAAGTTGTCGTCCAATATTTTTTACAAGTAAAGAGGCTGTAAACTCATAAGACTTATCATAATAAGTTGATGCCAAATCAATTGCCAAACCATAAGATTTATAACTTTCCAGCGAAGAATAAATAAATTTAGCATTGGCTCCAATCGAAATTTTTGGACTCAATTGACGACCCCAACCCAAAACTATGGACATCTCACTAGCACTAAAACTCCCTTGTAAATTTCCTGAAAAATCAGCATAATTAAAACTTCCGTAATTCACATACTGAACACTCGCAGCAAAACTTCCAATTCTATCGTAAGACTTCACAATACTTGCAAAACCATAATTTATATTTGAATAAAAATCTACAAAACTCACAATCATATCGCCATTCATTTCATTTGAGATAATTGAGGGATTTATCAACGCAAGACTAACATCGCCATCGTGAATTGCAAATAACTCACCGCCAATAGCTGCTACTCTAGCCGATGTTGTCAAATTCAAAAATTCATACGTATTATCTCCACCGATTTGAGCCTTCAAAGAAATCTCTGAAATAAAACTTTGGAATAAAACTAGTACGGAAACCAGTATTCGAAAAGTATATTTTTTATTATAAAACAGCATAGTTATTGATTAACGCTAAATTATTCAAATTATCTATACAGACAAACTTTGCATTGTTAATAAATTCGCATAATATGCGGGTTACTAACAGAACTTATGGTAAATTAAGATGATAAATTATTAACTTTACTCAAATTTAACCAATCAAGAAACAGAATATAGTTAACCTAGATGGACAAATACCCTATTTACTTAATAAACTACAACACTGATTTTGCGAATGAATTATTCCCGCATTTACAAAAAACTGAGAACGATGTTTATTTAAATACCAAGCTCAGTGAAGCTTCTTCCCAAATCGAAAAAATTAAGCCCTTAATTGTTCTTATTTTTTCAGAGAGTTCTGATCAAATAAATATTACAGATTTATCTGCATTAAAGAAAAAACAAAACTTCCATTTGATTATTGCTACCACTGAAGCTAAAGCCAGTTCTGAGCTAACTAGAATTTCAGACCATATCCATTATTGGAAAAATGATGCTGAAACATTTTTAAAAATATTTCAGACATTCACAAATACTTCTGATAAAGAAGCAGCTGATGTCACTGAAAACATTCAGGAACTTTATAAAGAAGCACTTCAAAAAGTTGAAAACGCAGAAAAAACAAATCAGGCAAAAAGTGAATTTTTGGCTAGTATGAGTCATGAAATTCGTACTCCGATGAATACAATTATTGGAATGTTAAGTCTTGTTTCAGAAACCAATTTAAATGAAGAACAAGCTGAATATGTTGAATTAGTTCAGAGCGCATCTAATCATTTACTTACAGTTATAAACGATATACTTGATCTTTCAAAAATTGAAGCTGGAAAAATTCAAATCAGTAAAAAAGAATTTGATTTCAGAGTTGTTATTAAAGAAATAATTGATTCGTTTAAATCGACAGCTGAAAAGAGAGGAAATGTTTTAACAAGTAATATCGAGGATAAAATTCCTTTAATTCTAATTGGAGACTCTGCTCATCTTAAACAAATTCTATATAATATCATTGGAAATGCATTGAAATTTACTCGCAATGGCAGTTGTAAATTAACCGCTGAGATTTATTCCCAAGAAAATGAAGAAGGCCAAGATTGTTGTGATATACTTTTTAAAGTTGAGGACACAGGTATAGGAATTCCTGAGGATAAAGTTGCAAGCATTTTTGATTCATTTTCTCAGGCTCATTCGTCTACTAAACGAACCTATGAAGGAACTGGTTTAGGACTTGCAATTACCCAAAAGCTCGTTGAAAAATTAGGAGGAAAAATATGGCTTAAAAGCCAACTGCAATTCGGATCAACATTTTATTTTAACATCAAATTTAATACCAAAAGAACAAAGGATACTTCCATAACTGAGCAAGGTAAATTACATTTGAACTTTCCTGTCTCAACTATTAAATCATTAAATATTTTAATTGCAGAGGATAACGAACTAAACCAAAAATTAATTTCACGTCTTGTACAAAATAAAGGTCATCAATTCACCATGGCCGAAAATGGGGAAGAAGCCATTGAAGAGCTCAGAAAAGACACTTTTGATATTATACTGATGGATATTCAAATGCCTGAAATGGATGGGATAGAAGCAACAAATTTCATTAGGGCTGACAAGAGTGGTGAATTCAATCCTAAAATCCCAATTATAGCAGTTACGGCTTATGCTTTCGCAGAAGACCGCGAGCGATGTTATAAAGCAGGTATGAATGATTTTATTCCTAAACCCATCAATTATGATAAGCTTCAAAGTGTTTTAGAAAAAATTATTCGCAAAAAATATAAATCCAACTGATCCTCTAATACTATTTATTTTTCAATTTTATCAAGTTTAAAGCACTACCTAGTTTAAACCATTTAATCTGACTCTGATTATATGAATGGCTTACATTTATTTCTTCACTTATTCCATTCTTATGGGAAATAAGAAGTCTCAATGCTTTTCCAGGAGTAAAATCTTTCAAACCTAAAACATCAAAAGTATCATCCTCTTGAATTTTATCGTAATCATTTTTATCAGCAAATGTCAAAGCCATCATGCCTTGTTTTTTTAAATTGGTTTCATGAATACGAGCGAAAGACTTTACAAGAACAACCTTAACACCTAAATTTCGTGGTTCCATGGCAGCATGCTCACGTGATGATCCTTCTCCATAGTTTTCATCTCCAATAATTATTGATGCATGCCCCTTAGATTTATAGCTACGGGCACTTTCAGGGACAGGAAGATATTCTCCACTTAACTGGTTTTTAACAGCATTTGTTTTCTCCGTAAAATAATTGACTGCACCGATAAGCAAATTATTCGAAATATTATCGAGATGACCACGATATCTTAACCAAGGTCCAGCCATCGAAATATGATCGGTAGTACATTTCCCTTTTGCTTTAATCAAAAGGTTTAAACCTAACATATCTTCACCATCCCAAGCTTGAAAAGGGCTTAATATTTGCAATCTTTCAGATGATGGATTAACATTTATTTCTACATTACTTCCATCTTCTGCCGGAGCTTGATACCCATTATCATCCACATCGAAACCTTTAACAGGCAATTCAATTCCTTGGGGTTCTTCTAACTTTACTTTCTCACCATTTTCATTAAGAAGGTAATCGGTCATAGGATTAAAAGCTAAATCACCTGCTATTGAAAAAGCAGTAGTAATTTCAGGGGAAGCAACAAATCCATGTGTATTAGGATTGCCATCATTCCGTTTTGCAAAATTACGATTAAATGAAGTCATGATAGAATTTCGCTCTCCTTTATCTGCATCATGACGCGCCCATTGTCCAATACAAGGACCACAAGCATTTGCCAATACAACGCCCCCAATATTTTCAAATACGGATAAATATCCATCCCGTTCAACGGTATATCGAACTAGCTCAGATCCTGGTGTAACAGTATAAGCAGCCTGAACTTTTAGTTTCTTATCAATAGCCTGTTGTGCCACAGATGTTGCACGAGAAATATCTTCGTAAGATGAGTTGGTACAAGAACCAATCAAACCAACTTCCAATTTTTGAGGCCAGTTATTTTCCTTGACTGCTTTTGCAAAGGCTGAAAGTGGAGTTGCTAAATCCGGGGTAAAAGGGCCATTAATATGTGGTTCTAATTCACTTAAATTAATTTCAATCACCTCATCAAAATATTTCTCAGGACTAGCATACACTTCAGCATCACCATTCAAATATTCTGAAACTTTATCCGCAGCTAAAGCAACATCTTCACGATCGGTACCCATTAAATATTCACGCATCTTCTGATCGTAACCAAAGATTGAAGTCGTTGCTCCAATTTCGGCACCCATATTACAAATAGTTCCTTTTCCAGTACAAGAAATAGATTCGGCTCCTTCTCCAAAATATTCGACTATGGCACCCGTTCCACCTTTTACCGTTAAAATACCAGCGACTTTTAAAATCACATCTTTAGCAGAAGTCCAACCACTTAATTTTCCAGTTAATTTTATACCTATCAATTTAGGAAATTTCAATTCCCAAGACATACCTGCCATTACATCAACAGCATCGGCACCACCAACACCAATGGCTATCATCCCTAAACCGCCAGCATTTACAGTATGCGAATCAGTTCCTATCATCATCCCTCCCGGGAAAGCATAATTTTCGATAACAACCTGATGAATAATACCAGCTCCAGGTTTCCAAAACCCAATTCCATACTTATTCGAAACAGAACTCAAAAAATCATAGACCTCTTTATTGGTCACATTTGCTATATCCAAATCTTCTTTCGCACCTAGCTTTGCTTGGATTAAATGATCGCAATGCACTGTGGAAGGAACAGCCACTTTTGATTTTCCAGCTTGCATAAATTGTAAAAGTGCCATTTGGGCAGTAGCATCTTGCATTGCGACGCGATCAGGACGAAAATCGACATACGAGCTACCACGTTCATGCATTTGAGAAGCTAAACCTTCGTCAAGATGGGCATACAATATTTTTTCAGTTAAAGTAAAATGTTGTCCAGATTTATTTTTGGCGTGATCTACTTTTTTAACAATTTGAGCGTATAGCTCTTGGATCATTTCTAGGTCAAAAGTCATATAAATTAGTTTTGTAATAGTTTAATAATTAAATGATTAATCAAAACCATATAATTCTACTACAAAAGTAATAAATTATCAAATGTTATATATATAACAATGTACATATTTAGGAAATCATGAAGATTACTCCATCAAGCCACGACCTGATTTTTTGATCTTTTTTCCTTTATTCAATTCAGATATTAGCTTATCTAAAATTCCATTTACAAAAGTGCTGCTTTTAGGAGTACTAAAATATTTTGCTAATTCAATATATTCGTTAAGAGTCACTTTAATTGGAATAGAAGGGAACTCCAACAATTCAGCCAATGCCATTTTAAGGATTAAAATATCCATGGAAGCAATTCGATCGAATTCCCAGTTCACTGCTTTCTCAGTTATTAGTTCTTCATAATAATCTGATTTCAAAATGGTCTTATGAAATAAAAGTTTAGTAAATGTACGATCTTCATCATCCACCTCGCCAGTTGTTTTAATTATTCGTGGCAACTTCAAATATTCGTCCAATTCCTCAGAAATTACATTAATCATTTTTACAACCAATGAAGTTGCATTATGATAATCATCTGTCCAATAAATACTTTCATCTTCATAAAAATTCCGAAGCGAATCAGACTTGGCAATCTGTTTTTTGAATGCTTTGATAATAAACTCACTATCTTCTACAAAAGAAGAATCCCCAGAATTCATATATTCAGCATAATCTTTTGATTCTTTCACACGAATATATAAACGACGAATCATCTCGGATTCATCCGACCAATTAACTTTATATAATTCACATTGTTTTTGAAAATCCCTATTATCGGTAAGCTTTTTTATAAATAAATTATCAATAAACTTAGTATTCGGATTCAAATCTTCTTCGCTTGGAAAATGCTTGAGCTTTGCTTCTTCACTTCTTTTTTTGGCAAATTCGACCACCTCAACTATAATAGCCAATTGCCAAAAACAAAGTTCATATAATTTATCAATACTGATAAACAATTTTTTTTCTCCCATTTCCAATCGATCGTTATCAGATTGAATAAACGCATAAAGTGACTGAAGCACTTTAACCCGTAACTGCCTTCTACTTAGCATATTTGTATGTTAATGAACATTGTTTGCATAAAGAGCGGCAAAGTTAAAGTATTTAATCTAACTATTGCAAGTCAAAATCTAATAAATCTTTTTTCTATAGGTACTGACATTTTTCATATATTTACCTTTATTAGTACTACCAATTACTATTCTCCTCATTGTAATTGTGGAAATACTGAGTTTTGATTATTGTGAACATAGATTGCATATTACTATTTTTTAAAAAATAATATTTTTATTTTTGCTTAAGCAAGATAGTCAACATTAACAAATCCAGAATGAAAATGGAAGAGTCAGGCAACAATGAAAGAAGAGAGGAAATTTTTTCGAGAGCAATCAGAGCTGG